>JAIRZF010000145.1 GCA_031267385.1 Dysgonamonadaceae bacterium
GTACTGAACTTTTCAGGAATAAAATGGACGATGTATATTGACGGAAAACTACTTGATAATGATTTCGCTCTCGGTTATCCGCAATGGACAACCGAAACGACATGGAACATAAATCCTGATATCGTCGACAAAGCCGATATTTATTTCCCCGCACTACAATCCGAACAACAAATGCCGCAAACGCCTGAAATCGTTCCGGAGATTCAATACTGGACTCCTCAGGGACATAATGCTTGGGTAGGCGATGTAGCGACATTCTATCATGAAAGACGCTACCATATTTTTTATCTTTATGACCGCCGGCATCACGGCAGCAAATTCGGACGCGGAGCGCATTATTTCGAGCATCTGTCAACAACTGATTTCAAGACGTGGACAGAACACGAACCGGCCACACCGATTGAAGAACAATGGGAAACATTCGGCACAGGCACACCTTTCGTCTTAGACGGTAAATTCCACATCAGTTATGGTTACCATACCACGCGCATCTATCCGAAAGAACAGACCTCTTTGCCCGAAGAATGGGAGTTCCTGGAAAAGAACGGATATACAGGCCCGTTCAATCGCAATAACATAAAAGGATTTCCGGCCGGTTCGAGCTATTCAGTCAGTGACGACGGACTTTCTAATTTCCGTAAAACGGGCGTCATCTTTCATCCATGCGAAAATCCGAGCGTTTACATTGACCCTGAAGGAAAACTGAAACTGCTTGCAAATTATCAGTCGAAAGGTATCTGGGAATCGGAATCGATCGATAGCGGATGGAAATGCATCAATACGGATTTTCCACCGGGAGGCGATTGCACTTTCTTTTTTCGCTGGGGAAAATATGATTACATTATCGGAGGATTTAACAATCTCTGGTCAAAACCGGTTTCCGAAGCTGATACGGAATATAAAAACGTTGTAGCTCAAGGGCTTGATTTCTATAATGGCATGTGCGTACCGGCAATCTCGGAAATCCCCGGCGGACGTTTTCTGATGGCTGCATGGATGAACATACGAGGCTGGGGAGGCCCACTGATTATTCACGAACTAATACAGTTTCCCAACGGACGTATCGGAACAAAATGGATGGATGAAATCACACCTGCTACCGGAAAGCCCAAACAGCTCACATCCGAAATCACCGGAACATCGACATATCCTGCTGATTCACAATCGTTCATGTTGACTTTCAACGTTCATTCCAAAAAGAAAGATGGAAAACTCGGCATCGTCTTTCTCGGAGAGAACGGCGAACAGAATGCTTGCGAACTGCAAATTCGTCCTGATGAATTTCTTGCACAATATTCGGGAGGTATGTTGAACGCTTTTTCCGACGGCGAAAAGACCTTGCGCCAAAGCGGTAATCTGGAATTCAACTTTGCAATAGAAAATCTCATTGGAGTTGACAAACCATTTACTGTCAGAGTGATGGTCAAAAGCAATGCAAAGTTCGGCGGTTCGATTATTGATACCGAAATTGCTCGTCAACGTACGATGCTTTCCTATCGTCCCGACCTGTATGTCAAACGCTTGCTTTTCCGCACCGACGGAATTGAGATCAAAGACGTAACTATCGCTCCGGAGATTAATAACTAATTGGTTTAATTTTATGTGTTATTTAGGAATTGACATAGGAACAAGTTCGATTTGCGGCGTGATATATGCTCCGGAAACAAAATCGGTAACATCCATCACCAAAAAAAATACGGCGTCTATTGAGTCGTCACCTGTTATTGGAGAGAAAATACAAAATCCTTCCTTGATTATGGATACTGTTATGGATATAATCCGGGAATTTACGTCAAAATATACTGATATAAACGGGATTGGTATTACAGGGCAAATGCATGGCATACTTTATGTCGATGAAAACGGAGAGGCCTTGAGTCCTCTTTATACATGGCAGGATGGCAGGGGAAATCTTTTGTTCAAAGCCAATAAAACATACGTTGAATATTTATCCGAAAAATCGGGATATCCGTTGGCAACCGGTTACGGGTTGGTTACTCATTTTTATAATACGATGAATAACAATGTTCCTCGTAAAACTACAAAGTTATGTACAATAATGGATTATGTCGTTATGAAACTGACGGGGCGGAAGAGTCCGTTGACAGACTATACCAATGCCGCCTCATTAGGTTGTTTCAACTTGAAAGACTTGTGTTTTGACCTGCAGGTAATCAAAAAAGCTGATATTGACATTTCGATACTTCCTGAAACAAGTGAATCGGGAGTTCTGGTGGGTTACTATTCCGGCAAAATACCTGTTTATTCGGCAATCGGTGATAACCAGGCAAGTTTTCTCGGTTCGGTAAAAGATATATCTCACTCTATCCACATCACGATTGGTACAAGTAGCCAGTTGTCCGTATATTCCAAAGAATACGTGAAATTAGAACTACTTGATACCCGCCCGTTTCCCGGAGGTGGATACATCCTCGTCGGCGCAGCTTTATGCGGCGGTCAATCGTTAGTTATTCTGAAAGAATTTTTTGAACAGACATTGAGACTTTTCAGGACAAAATATGCTGATACCACATGTTTTTTTGAAAAAATAGATTCGATATCGGCAGATTCGTTCCAAAAAGATTTACCTTTCAGTGAAACATGTTTTTACGGTACACGTTCAGAGCCGATGAAAAGAGGAACAATCAGCAATATCTCAGCATCAAATCTGACACCGGAAAACTTAATCATCAGCTTTCTGAACGGCATTTCATCCGAATTGTATACGTTTTACGAACTAATACCGGATAACATTAAAGCCGACAAAAAGATATTAGTCGGATCCGGCAACAGCATCAAAAAAAATCCACTGCTGATGAAAGTCATTGAACGACAATTTGGTTACAAGTTAATTTTTTCCGACCATACCGAAGAAGCCGCTTTAGGCGCCTGTCTTTGCGGAATGGCCGGAAAAAATTCCACCGGCTTTATTTCACACCTGTCATAATAACCTGAATCAAATTCTTTTGTTCCAAGAATTGTTTGGCAAGAGTTTTCACATCTGCTGGAGTGATGGCATTTACTGTTTTTTCATAATCGGTATATCCATCGTACCCTTCTCTGTAAAAATTGATCATTATGCTGTTCCAATAGTTATTTTCTTTCAGGTTTTGTTGATAATTTTTCAACAAAGCTTCTTTTGTTTTCTGGAAATCAGCCGCTTTGGGCCCATTATCAGCCAAATCCTGAAATTCTCTCAAAATAATACCATTGAGAAAATCTTTTTTCTCTGCATTGGTTTCAAAACTGATAAACACAGTGGCGTCTCCTTTGGGATAGTGTGCAATCCCTCCGCTTACACCGACTCCATAAGTACCGCCTTCATCTTCTCTTACTTTTTCCGTATAGATCAGCGTCAATATTTTCTGCAGGAAATCCATTTTGATCCGGGCAGGCATATCAGAGTCCAATTTGCCGGAATAAATATCAATAACAGTCGTTTTAGGATCTTTCATTTCCTTGTTGAAATCGTTCTTGATCAGCCCTTCTTTATATCCGGTTTTAACTTCAGCAAATGTTTCTTTTCTGTTAATCGAAGGTAATGCCCCCAGATATTGCGCAATTTGTGTTTTAGCGCTATCCGGATTAATATTACCTACAAAAATGAATGTAAAATCGCCGGCATCTTTGAAACGATCTTTTCTCCAATCCATAATTTTCTGATAATCAACTTTATCCAAATCTTCTGCTTTGAAACGGGCGTTTCTTTCCGGATTTTTATACGCTACACTTGCCATCGTATCCATCAATGCAATATTTGGTGAAGCCAATTGACTCTCCAGCATAGATTTATATCTGGATTTGAATGACTCGAAAGCATCCTGATCCATTCTGGGCGATGTAAAGTTCAGATATGCCAACTGTAACATTGTCTCAAAATCTTTTACGGACGAATAGCCGTTCATTCCTTCGGAAGTCAGGGAAACCGATGTGCGTGCAGAGGCTCTTTTTCCTGCGAGCAACTTTTGAAGATCAGTCACGCTGAAAGATGATATTCCTCCCAGATTTGCAACATCATTGTAAGCTTTTACGTTTTCCATTTCAGATTCAGGAAATAAAGATGATCCTCCCGGACTGGTTGCCGACAACAGTATTTCATCATCTTTGAAATCAGTTTGTTTGATTATCACTTTCACTCCATTGGAAAGAAGTAAATTAGTTGTTCCGAATCTGGGATCTTTCGTTTCTGATTTGATGGCGCCTCCCACAGGAAGGTCTTTCATTAACGGTTCATTACTTACTTTATCTTCATAAGGCTTAATATCTTCTTTTCGTGCATCATTAAACCAGGCCAGCAATTGCTCTTTAGCCGGAACAACCACGCCTTCTTTTTCCGGAGCGGTATAAGTAATCACAATATTTTCATCTCCGATCGCTTCTTTGATATACTCGTTTATGGCCTCAACCGGAATTGTAGGAGCAACATTATTCATCATGTTATATGTATATTCTATACCGGGAACGCTTCCGCCTCTGATAAAGTGATTAATATACGAATATGCATAATTGGCATTACGTGTTTTATCTTTTTCTTTAAAAGAATTTTCGTAACTTTTCAGAATATTTGTTCTTGCACGGTCATATTCAGAAGCTGTAAAACCATATTTATTAACCCTTTCGATTTCTGTGGATATTGCTTTCATCGCGTTTTCCACATTATTTTCTTTTACAGAAGCGCCTACATTAAACGCATCTTTGGAACGGGTTCCATAAAATGAGCCATAGTAGCCACTTGCACCTATAAATGGAGGATTTGCTTTTTGCACCATTTCACTGAAACGTGCATTCAGCATTTGAGATACGGTAGAATTAATATAGCTCATTATTAAACCCGCGATGGAAGCTTTCACGTCCTGAGGCAATATCTCGTGTTTGAAATATATGGAAACGCTGGTGCCGGTAGCTTCTTTATCCGTTGCGATACCAACCAGAGGTTCTACGTTATCTGCGACGGGATAATCAATGCGTTCGGCAGGATTTACCGGTTTGGGAATATCGGCAAACAATGTTTTAATCTTTGCTTCTATTTTGTCCGCATCAATATCTCCGACAATGACCAATGCCTGCAGATCGGGACGATACCATTTATGATAAAAATCCCTGATTTCCTGTGGCTTAAAGTTCATAATAACCTCTTCTGTTCCAATGATATTGCGTTTTGCATATTGATTCCCCGGCAGAATCTGAGGATAAATCTGTTCCCGGATCCGGAATCCGGCACCGCCATAAGACCTCATTTCTTCACGGATAACTCCGCGTTCCTTGTCTATCTCGTCTTCCTGGAGAGATATACCGCACGACCAGTCGTGAAGAATCAAGAGACAGGTATCAATAATACTTTCACGTGTAGTCGGCACATCGGTAATAAGATACATCGTCTGATCCTGACCGGTAGACGCATTCAGGTTGGCTCCGAATCTGACGCCAATAGTTTCCAGATAATTGGACATCGTCTTTCCCGGGAAATGTGTCAACCCGTTAAAAGCCATATGTTCAAGGAAGTGGGCCAGTCCATTCTGATTATCTTCTTCCAGAATTGCTCCCACATTTTGCGCAATAAAAAATTCCACACGATCTTTCGGCAGTTCATTATTACGGATGTAATAGGTTAAACCATTGTCCAGCTTACCGTATTTGACTTTCGGATCAAGAGGTAACGGCTGTAACTGCTGTTGCGCAGATAATGTCATAAAACTCACAAGAATGAGCCCAAGCACGAAAATGTTTTTTTTCATAAAATTCTCCTTTTAGTCTCTTTTAATCAACCCTGATTAAGAAGCATGACAGTTAGTACTATATTTGTTGTTAGTTTTTTCAATCCATCATAATGGCCTGACGCACATCGTGGTTTTTCAGATTGTTCATCAATATTCTGCTGCTATACTCGTCTAAACCATAATACTGTTTAGCGGCATAAGCTTTCATTCCTCCGAAAGATTCCAGAAGTTGTTCATAAGCGCCTTTCTGAGCCGGATAATTTTTCAAATCATAATCATCAATTCCGGAAGCCTCCGCGGCAAGTAGAATAGCATCGTTCAAGTTTCCTATTTTGTCTACCAGTCCCAAACCTAAAGCCTGGTTGCCTGTCCAAACACGTCCTTGTCCGATAACATCAATTTCCTCTTTCGTTTTTGAGCGACCGTCGGCACAGCGACTCAAAAACAGATCATATCCATTTTCGATGTATGTCTGAACCAAGGCTTGTTCTCTGTTATTAAGCGGGCGTGAGGGTAAAATAGACAGTCCTATAAGCGGCAAACTCAGGGATCTACCACCGAAATCGGCAAATTCATTGGTTTTGGCGACATCAAAAGTGGCGCCCATTTTCTTAGCCAATTGTTCTGCATTCGGGAACATACCGAAAATTCCGATAGATCCTGTAATAGTCGTTGGTTCTGCAACAATTTGTGTTGCCGCGCATGAGATATAGTATCCTCCGGAAGCGGCATAGTCACCCATGGAAACAATGACAGGTTTTACTGCTTTCAGTTCTTTGACGGCATGCCATATCTGTTCTGAGGCATAAGCGCTTCCGCCTCTGGAATTGACACGGAAAACGACAGCCTTTACATTTTCATTTTTTTGCAATTTATTCAATTCTTTTACAAACTTTTTTGCCGTAATCACATTGTCTGAAGACAAAAACGGGTTGCTTTCATACTCGTCAGGAACAATTTCACCTTCCGCAAACAACACTGCAATTTTATCTTTTGCTATTTTTTTGTTCACCGAGGGTATCGTAGATATATCCTTTACAGATGCGAGAGACAGATCTCCGTCCGCATCAATACCGACTAATTCTTTCAAGTAGGCTTCCAATTGATCCGGATACATCAGGTCATCAATAAAACCATTTTTCACAGACGTTTCCGCTTTACTAAAAATAAATGCTTCATCGGCATATTTATTCAAATCTTCGACGGAAATATTACGGCTTTCAGAGATATCCGTCAACAAACTGGTCCAGATGTCACCCTTATAAGCATTGATTTGTTCCCGATTTGCATCACTCATCTTATCCAGCATATAAGGTTCTACTGCCGATTTATAGGTTCCTACTTTAAAGATTTGCATCCCGACTCCGGCTTTTTCCAACATTCCTTTGTAAAACTGCAACTGAGAGGACAATCCCAGGAACTCAACCATACCCTGAGGATTCATCGTTATTTTATCCGCCAAAGAACATACATAATAATCTCCCTGGGCATAATAATCTCCATAAGATACGACAAATTTATCACTTTCCTTAAAATCGGCTAACGCATCCCGGATGGTTTTCAAAGTGGCAAATCCGGTCTGAATTCCACCGGCTTTGATATAAATACCCTTGATATTATCGTCTTCCTTCGCTTTCTTAACCGCATCCAGAATATCATTCAATCCGGCTGACTGGGCGTCTTTTCCCATAAGTACGGCAAACGGATTGGAAACTGCACGTTCATTAATTGTTCCTTTCAGATCAATTTTCATTATAGTATTATCTGTCAGGTGATAGGCAGGAGTTGAGGTTGCTGACGCCGCAATTCCCAGAATAATAAACAGGGACACAAAAAAAAGGATAACACTTCCTATTACTATGCCTAATACAGAGGCAAATGTCATTTTAAAAAAATCTGTCAGTGTATTATATATTTAAATAATTTATTTGTTTTTTTGAAATTCAAGAATATCGCCCGGCTGACACTCCAGAGCTTCACAGAGAGCGTCCAGAGTACTAAACCGTATGGCTTTCGCTTTTCCTGTTTTCAGGATAGATAGATTAGCCGGTGTAATATCCACCTTTTCGGAAAGCTCGTTAAGAGAAATCTTCCGTTTGGCCATCATCACATCCAGGTTGACTATTATTGACATATTTTGATATTTTATTTTAAACTGTTAAGTCTTGTTCTTCCTTTATCCGTGTAGCGATTTTCAACACTTCGGCAAATATCAGAACAACTATTCCGAAAACCAGAATGAATACGTCCCCCTTATTCCATGCAGAAACGATCTTATAGTCTTTCATACTCATAACATGTTGAGCTGTAGCTTCCGAGACAAAAGCATGGATCAATATGCACAAAAATACGACGATCAAAGAATAACCTATTCTACGGATCCGATGAATATTCTTCTCATCAAAAATATCATCGTTAACTATGGACTTTATGGTTTTAAATGATAATACCGGAACGTATACAAGACAGAATAATGTCACAAAAGAAATTATAACGACAAGGATATTTCCCGCCACCAGAAACCATGGTAATTGAGGCATATCCTCAACTTTCAGATACATCCTGTGATTTTCGGCCATGACTTTTTCGCCTGTTTTCTCATTGATGATCTTGTCCGGATAAGTTTTATATCCTTCTACCGGTATCACTCTTACACTGAGCATGCCAAATGCATTTGCCCTACGATGCTTTTTTTCTTTGCCGTCATTTTCTTTGAGTTTTTCCGCTAATTCATACCCATCCTTCATTCCTTCGTTAAAACCGGAAGTAAAACTCGGTATAAAGTCAAAAGCGACACTATATACTATTACAAACAGATAGGCTGCGGCAAATAACCAGCAAAGGATTTTCAATCGCGTCTTCATACGTACATCATTTTGTTTTCAACCTTAGTTGGTTTGCTAATGTAAATTCCTCAAAGATATTAATATTTTTCTTACTCATGAAATAAGAAAGAACATTTCCTGAATCATCATACCAATAAACAGCCTTTTCCGAAAAAATACCAGTTACCATCATAACCATTGCTACGAAAAATGCTTTGCGAATACCATTTGTTTTCATAATCGATAATTTTTTGTTGTTTTTAATTCGTTTTATATTTAAATTCACTATCTATTTATCGTTTTTCGATATGCAAAGATAAATATATATTTTCGAATAAAACAAATATTTTTATCGAAAAGCAATAAATATTTTTCGATAAAAGTTACAAATACTTGATAATGAATGAATTATTTTTTGCTCTTACGATCTTACGATCTTACGGTCTTATTTTTCTTACGGTCTTATTTTTCTTACGGCCTTTTCAATCTGCGGAGTAATCGCCTCTATTCCATCGTTATTGATAACGAAATCGGATTTTACAATTTTCAATTGTTCAGGTATTTGGTTGGCAATACGTTTCAAAGCATCTTCCCTGGAGCCTCCCGAACGCTTTATTGCTCGTTCGATACACAATTCTTCCGGAGCGGTAACACAAATGACTTTATCCACGAAGCTATCGAATCCCGATTCGAACAGAATAGCGGACTCCATTGCAATGATGGGAGCATCCTGTTTTTCAGACCATGACAGGAAATCTTTAAGGACTTCAGGATGAATCACTGCATTTGCTTTTTTCAACTTGTCTTCATTTCCAAAGATGAGGGAAGCAAACAAGGTTTTGTTCAATACTCCTTCTTCAAATATTTCATCCCCGAAGCAATCCGTTAACTTTTTCTTTACAACAGGGGAGTTTGCAGTGATTCGCTTTGCCTCGTCGTCAGCAATATAGACCGGTATTCCCATTGCTTTCAGGAAAGATATCACGACAGATTTTCCACTTCCCATTCCTCCGGTAATTCCCAACTTAATCATATTCCGAACGCCTTTCTATCAGGAATTCAATATTTTCCGGAGACAAACGGAAATGCCTGACCCACTGTGGAGTCACAGAAACCCGGACAGGAACTGTAGATCCCTTATTTTCGATCAGGTTATCATAACCGACAGACAACTTAAAATCATCTCCGGAAAGGGAACTGTATTTGCTCAGAGCTACCTGGCAAGTAAGTTCAGCTACAGGAGGAAACAGTCTGACGACATAATTATCGGGAACGTTTTCACAAACAACGGGTAATTTAAAGGTTTTTTCCGTATAGCCTTCTATATCGCCTGACAACAATACTGATTTTTTATCGGAACCTATTCCTTCCGGGAATACTAAATCGACCCGTTTTTCAAAGTGAGACTGCAGGTCTGTCAAATGGAGAGATTTGGTATATATCGCCTGAATCGTATCGAGCACGACTTCACTGCCATAAATCGTTATTTCTTCCGGATCCGGATAAATATTGTCTTCAAACATGAATCCTGCTTTAGGAAGGATGACTCCCGCAATTCTAACCGGTACTGTTTTTTTCTTTTGCGGATTGTATTTTACTTCTATCTTATCAGGAGTATAGCCGACCAGGGAAGTCGAGGCCAGAAGATATTTTGTGATTTCTTTTTCCAACGCAATTCCTGAAATTGAATAGGTTGACCTGACCGGATTTATTTTTTCCAGATCAATATCGACGGATGTAATTTTCTGCGACAAAGTATAATTCAACAGCGCCGTACCTTTATCGGCGATCCGAAGACTTATTTCCTGGGGCAATCCGGGATTCAGAGCTATTTGTTCCGGGACATTTCTATAATTCAGAGGGACAACTATACTCGTCTCGAATCGTTGTTGCAAGTATTGCAACACCCAAAATCCGAAAGCAATCAGCAAGAAAAACGAAAAAGCCAAAATTTTCCTCCAGGTATTTCCATGGAAAAAAGCTTTGACTTTTTCCTTACCCTCTTTTTTATTTTGTTGCCTGGTTGTCATCTGCTGCAGCAAATACAGAAGCTTTATCAACCTTAATTCTTACGTTGTCTGTAATTTCAATGTTGAAAGTGGTATCATTGATGTCCTTGATCTTCCCATAAATACCACCGGAAGTAATGACACGGTCTCCAACACGCAGAGCCGCCCGCATTTTTTGAACTTCTTTTTGCTTCTTTTGTTGAGGACGGATCATCAAGAAATACATGACCACAAACAAAAGGACAATCATAATCAAACTACTGTATCCACCCATTGCGCCCCCTTGCGCCGGAGCTTCCGCCTGCAGTAAAATGTGCAATAAACTCATAGTATAAATATTTAATTAGAATTAATGTACAAAAATAATAATAATTTCAGTTTTTGAACAATTTGTTTTCCTTTTTTAACTCGTTAACAACAGCATCTAATATTCCGTTAATAAAGGTTCCACTTTTAGATGTACTGTAAAACTTAGCGATATCAATGTATTCATTCAGCGTCACATTAACGGGAATAGAGGGAAAATTCAATAATTCAGCGATTGCGATCTGCATGATATACAGATCCATGTTCGCGATACGCTCCAAGTCCCAGTTTTTTATATGATTATTGATCCGTTCATTATAATCTTTTTCATTAAGAATCGCTTTATGAAGTAATTCTATGGCAAACAGGCGATCTTCTTCACTCTTGAACATCGGCAAAAGTTCCAAATTGTCATTTTCCGTTTCGTCAAACTTTTTCATGGTTTTCAGGACGAATGTAGAGGTGATCTCCATATCATCATTCCAATAGATACTTTTATCTTCAAGAAAATCATGCAGACCTTCATTCTTACAAACAATATCTTTAAAGATCTTTCTCCAGAATTCCTGATCCGAAGCGTAATTATCTTCGCTATCCAGATAAGATTTGTAGATGTCCGAATCGACGATACTTTCCAACAAATTTTTAATCAGGGGAGTATCTTCTTCCACCCAGATTGACCCCTTTTCATTATAAAACGCCTGTAATTGTTTGTTTTTGCGGAGTTGTTCGGCAAAACGATTATCGGCAAAACGCACATTGGGATTTAATTCCGAAGCGGTAGCCAGATATTTATGTTTACGCAAATCCAAACGTTTCTGTTCGGCATCGGTGAGTGCGGGAATGAGCAGCAGAAGATAATGGTATAAATCATAAGTTTTTTGCAAACTGAACATCAACTCCTTCTCCGCCAGGTTCAGATCCGCCGACTCTTTCTGATAATAAGAATAAACCACCTGAAGCAGCTTGATGCGTATAATAACACGATTGATCATACTTAAATAAGAACTTATCTGTTTTGAGACCCCAAAGGTAATACATTTCTATCAAAATACACACAAAACGATGAATTTTAGAGCTGTTTTTATTTTAATTGTTAAAACGATTGTTTGTTATAAAAAAAAATGCCATTTTTGCAGAACTTATTACATAGATGCTACTTATCAAATAATGTTTATTTACAGTTTGAGCATTACAACATGGAAGAACGAAACACAAAAAAGAAATCTGATAACAGGGAGAGCGACATCGTTTTCTCTCATACAATTAAGGCAGGTAAACGCATTTATTACCTCGACGTAAAGAAAAATCGCAAAGAAGAATTGTTTCTTGCAATCACTGAAAGTAAAAAAGTGACTATCGACGAACAATCCCAATACGTGCAGTTTGAGAAGCATAAAATATTTCTCTACAAAGAAGATTTTGACAAATTTCAAGAGGCGCTGAATGAAACACTGGATTTCATCAGGGAAAACAACACTGTTGATTTCGTTCCTCATCACGAAAATGGAGAAAACACCTCTGCTGATGATAATGACTCTGAAAT
Source organism: Dysgonamonadaceae bacterium (assembly GCA_031267385.1). Classification (GTDB taxonomy): domain Bacteria; phylum Bacteroidota; class Bacteroidia; order Bacteroidales; family Azobacteroidaceae; genus BNXB01. The sequence goes on from JAIRZF010000145.1 coordinate 12,404, forward strand.
TCTAAATGAAAAGATCGATCTGAAAATCGACTTTTAATTTTGTGCTTTTAATAAAAAAGGTTACCTTTGCCCCGCTTTTTAAAAGGAATTCCGTGTGATGGGAAATTAGGAAGCGCAATTTAATCTTAATTTTGAGTAACACAAAAAAAATTAAACAATGAAAACATTTGAATTGAAAGGTAGCCTGAGAGACGGTTTGGGCAAGAAAGCCACAAAAGCTTACAGAGAAAACAACCTGGTTCCCTGTGTACTTTATGGAGGAACAGAAGTGAAACACTTCAATGTAACGGCGGATGGTATCCGCAAGTTGGTTTATACTCCGGAGGTTTACATGGTAAATCTCGAATTGGACGGTAAAAAGATCATTGCAATATTAAAAGATCTTCAATTCCATCCGGTTAGCGATCAGTTATTACATGCAGATTTTATTCAGGTAGCTGAAAACAAACCTATTACGATGGAAATTCCCGTTGTTCTTGAAGG
>JAIRZF010000010.1 GCA_031267385.1 Dysgonamonadaceae bacterium
GAACAAAACAACCGGCGACATTCATCGAAAGTGAAACCAAACTTAGTCTCTTCTGCTGCAAGATGAATTTGCAGTAACACTTTTACCCGGCGACTGATGTTCTCTCCCTGGAGATCTATTTCCTGGAGTAACCGCAAACTGTCGACACTTTCAATCGTATCGACAAAAGGGATAATATGTCTGACCTTATTGGTTTGTAAATGGCCGATAAAATGCCAGATGATGTCCTTCGGCAAGTCATTATACTTGGAAACCAGTTCTTGCGCACGGCTCTCTCCAAAAATGCGTTGCCCGGCATCGTAAGCTTCTTTGATCGTCGATGCCGGATGAAACTTTGAAACTGCTACTAATCGCGTCTGTCCGGGAATTTCATCCCAGATTTCATGGAGTCGCCGGGCAATATCCATTTCGATTATTCTTTATTTTCTTTATTTTCTTTGACGGTTTTTTTACTCTCGGTCGAAAACGGGAATACATCCATGATCATTGTCTCCGAAACCGATGCGATAACATAATCGGCCATGGTGCCTTTCATTCCCTGGTCGATGATGGCAATGGCCTCTTTGACGTCCGACGCCTGCGCCAACATCTGCACTGATGTTTTTTTCTCTGCACCGCTCTTTTCATCCAGAGTGATGAATTGCACTTTGGCTTTGTAATAACGGTCTCCGTTTTCATTGAAAAATAATTCGGACAGACGGGCTCTTTTTATATCGGCGACAGTCATCTCGCCGCTGATAAAAGGCTTCATCTCTTCCAAAATACGAGCTTCTGCTTCCGTGAACGACAAAGCATCGACTAAATAAGGTTCTGTGACTTTCTTTGGAACGCCGTTCTCCATCATTTTCTCGTAAGTGATTTTACATTCAAACCAATTCATTGTGTTATTTTTTAGTTTATTCTTCTGTTGTTCTATTAATCTCTTCAATATAGTTCAAAACTTCATCCCGTCCTTTTTTATGCTCTGATGAAGTGAAAAAAACCGGAGGAAGTTCTTCCCATGTTTCTAATAACCCGGCTTTATATTTTTCGACATTTTCATTCAGCCTGGAATTCGATATTTTATCGGTCTTGGTGAAGATAATCGAAAACGGGATCCCATTTTCACCCAGATATTCCATGAATTCCAGGTCAATTTGCTGCGCTTCATGCCTGCTATCGATCAGAACGAAAAGACAGGTCAGAGAATCCCTCCTTTCAATGTACAACCGGATTATTTCTTCTATTTTCTCCCGTCCTTTTTTCCCTCGCTGAGCATAACCGTATCCGGGTAAATCGACCAGATACCACTCATCGTTGATAATGAAATGGTTGATCAACTGGGTTTTCCCCGGAGTAGATGAAGTCATTGCCAACCCTTTGCGGCCGGTAAGCATATTTATCAATGACGATTTGCCTACATTCGACCTGCCGATAAACGCATATTCGGGTCTGCCGTCCTGGGGACACTTCATCACTTCCGTATTACTGATTACAAACTCTGCTGTCCTGATATTCATAATTATTCAATTTTCCGGGTACAAAGGTACATTTTTCCACGAGAAAATAAAAAAAGTTAATTTTCATACACCTTATCTGTTTTTATTTTACATTTGCCGCAAATTCATTACTAACACCGCAAATGAAGAACTTCTTAGTTATTGCGATTTTATTCGTTCTTCCTCCTGTTTTACGATCTCAAAATTTCGAGGGAAAAGTAACCGGAACATCCGGAGAACCGATTTCAGGGGCTACTGTTTACATTAAAGAAAATAAACAAGGACTTGTTTGTAATACAAACGGAGAGTTTCAGGTTACTCTGCCTGAGGGCGACTACAATTGCACTTTCAGCTGCCTGGGATACGCCGCGACTGAAAGATCGTTCTCCATAAAAAAAGAGGCGGATCCCGTATACATGGAAATAACTTTGAAAACTACTTCTTTCGAGTTGTCGGAGGTAGTTGTGCGTGCAGGAGAGGATCCCGCTTATGAGATGATCCGGAAAGCCGTGAAAAAAGCGCCTTTGTACCTGGCGCAGATAAAGGAATTTACCTGTGAGGCCTACATCAAAGGCGCCGGGAAATCGGTACACATCCCCGGATGGATTGAAAAAATGGGAGGGGAACAGTTGAAACTGTACAAGGATAAACTTTTCCTTCAGGAATCATTCAGTGAAGTAAAATACACCTATCCTGATAAATATGTTCAGAATGTCATCGCATTTTCGAGTTCCATGCCGAACGATTCGATCGCAAAGGATGCTATGGGAATATTCCGGGGCTCTCTCTACGCCCAATACGACGGATCAATACTTCACCCGAAAACATTTTCCTATTACAGATTTCGCTATGAAGATTTTGAAGAAATTGACGGGGTGAATGTCAATAAGATAAAAATTATCCCCAGATTTAACGATCCGAAACTGTTCAGCGGATACCTTTATCTTGCGGAAGATTACTGGAATATACGCGGCGCAGAGCTGATCCTCAATACGGAATTCGGGAAAGTTAAATATACTCTTAATTATAATGATGTTACGGATCATATTTTCCTGGTCACAAGCTACGTATCCCATATCGACGCTAATTTTATGGGAGTTAAATTTGCTTTTGATTACCTGGCTTCTGTAAAATACACGGATATTCAGGTCAATGACTCCATCACGGCATTGGTGAAAAAAGAGGAGAAAATGAAACAGGTCAAAGAGAAAAAGAATCTGGAAATCAAACCTTATGACGAGAGGTACAAACGTGAAGCGGATTCTCTTGCAACTCAACGGGATTCCATGTACTGGTCGGAGATCCGGAGTATAACCCTCAACGAGGAGGAAATTGCAAGCTATGCCCGCAAAGATACGATCCAAAGCAAATCCGATTCAATTAAGAATGAAAGGTCAGGGGCAAACGGATATTCCTTATTCAATGCACTCGTGGGAGGACAAGTCGGCCGGGATTCGTCAAAAGTGATCTTCCGGTACGGTAGCCTTCTGAAAGTAGCGCCTGAATACAATTTTGTCGACGGATTATGGCTCGGAACTTCTTTCGGTATCGACATCAAACGAAAAGAACATTCATTCTGGGAATTCAAGCCGTCAGCCTATTGGGCGCTGTCACGAAAACGGCTGTTGTGGACAATGGATTTGAATTTCACCTATGCTCCCCTGAAGTTGGGAAAACTGAAAGTATCCGGCGGAAGTTGCTCTGAAGATTACATGGGAAATAACGGGATGTCGAGAATTGAAAACATGTACAACTCGATACTTTGGGGAATCAACAATGCAAAATTTTATCAGAAAGATTTTTTCAATGCGGAAAACGATATTGAAATTATTCATGGATTGAAATTGAAGACCGGTATTGAAATCGCAGACCGGAAAGCGCTGGAAAATCACGCTTCTTACAGTTTTAGGGGAAATAAAAAAGACGTCAAGCCCAATATCCCTCCTTATTCCGAAGACTTGAATGAACAGTATGACAGACTGGCAAAGTATGAGATCGGATTACAATACATTCCGGAATTGTACTACACAATTGAGAAAGGGAAAAAACGATATGTAAGAACCCGTTTCCCGACATTTTTTGCTATTTTCCGACAAGGCCTGGCCGGAGGAGAACCGGATTATTCAAAATTTCACCGTCTTGACCTTAGTATAATGCAAACGGTACGCCTGGGGCTTTTCAACCGGTTAAATTATCAGGTGAACGCCGGTAAATTTTTCAACAAAAACGAGTTTAATTACATTGATTATAAACATTTCAACTCATCGGATCAATTGTTTACAAAAAACGAGTTTGAAACTTCTTTCGTTCTTCTTCCTTATTATACTTATTCCACAAATAAGGAATGGATACAGGCGATGGTTAATTATCGTTCGGATTATTTATTGCTGAAACGGATGCCATTCCTGCACGGCAAACCTGTAAAAGAATCTCTTCATGGTAAATTCCTGCACACACCCGGCAAGAAATTTTATTCGGAATGGGGATATTCCCTCACTTTTTCCGCCCTTGCCGGATTGGGCATGAGCGCCGGTGTTTTTGTAGGACTGGATAAGTTCGATTACAACAGTGTAGGGTTCAGGATTTCATTCCCGCTGCTGGACGAATTTTAACCGGACAGTTATTTTTCGGTTTATTTTTCCAGAGATCCCATGTAATAGAATACAACCCGCGACGGTTCGCTCTCGTTGTGGTAACGGTCACTCGCCGTAATCAGAAAGTAATATCCCTTTTCCCTGCTCCGGTCGACCGGGAGTATGAAGCTATCGCCCCAAATGCGCGCCGCCAGTAAATTCTCCGGGTTTTCGATGTCTACGGGATATTTTTCCGAACAATAAACATTGTAGTATAGTTTTTCGGAAACATCCGGATGTTCAGTCCAACTGATCTTCAAAAAATCTTCCGATTGAACGGCGTCCGGTTTGTCCGGAACTGCAGGGGCAATGCTGTCCAACCAGTAAAAGGGCGGGATGTGGGACGGATATTGATAGAAAGCCATCTTAATGGAATCGGAGATATTGTTCGTATTATCCATCAGGTAACGGGCACGATAAAATGCGTTTCCCTGCGTCTGGGACAATCGGGAATACCGGAGCTGATCGAGGACTGTGGAAACATTCCACCCGCCTTCATTTTGATCCATCCGGTATAATCCTATTCCCGGAACAACATACCGGTTAAAGCTGTGATCTTGCCAGTTTTTCACGAACGGGTAAAATAAATCATCCGAAAAGTACATCATCGGTACAATCAGATCATGTTTACCTTTGCTGAGCCAGTCGCCCGGATCCTGAAACACACTCGAATAAGCCGTCCAGTGAGCTTGTGTATTTCCGGGTATTTTCTGATACATTCCCAATACCGAACTACTCACCACGACCCAGGGTTTCATGGATTTGATGGTATCGTAGGCCGCATAAACAAACTGATTGAGATTGTTTCTCCGCCAGGTATCTATATCTTGTTTCTGTCCATATTTTTTGTAGGTATCCCGGTCCGGGAAATCGGACGCCCTGTCCGGATACCGGATGTAATCGAAGTGGAAGCCGTCAATATCGTATGTGGAAACAATTTCCCGGATCAGGGAGATCAGATAACTTTGCGTCTGGGGATTTCCGGGATCTAAAAACAACTCTCCCTTGAATTTCTTCACCAGGTCTTTATTCCCGGCTACGGTTGGAGATTTATTTGATATTCCCTTGATTTTTTCCAGGCCCAGTGGAAATGTCACAAACCACACATGACATTCCAATCCCCGTTCATGACAAGCTTCTATTGCAAAAGCCAGAGGGTCATAATCCGGATTTAACGAGTGGTCACAACGGACAAAACGGCTCCAGGGTTCTATTTTTGAAGGATAAATCACATCCCCGCGAATGCGGGTTTGCAGAAAAACTACATTAAAATTCGCTTGCTTGAGTTCGTCCAATATCCGGCAAAACTCCTGTTGTTGCCTGATTGCATCATTCTGATTATGAACTGGACTTTCCGGCCAGTCTAAAGCGTGATTGGTCGTCAGCCACACAGCCCGGATCTCCCGCATGGGCTGAGCCAAAAGACTAAACCCGGCAAACAAAAATAAAAAAAGCAAAAATCGTCTCATTGAGGCGCAAAATTACTGGAATTATTCAAATTGAGCAAACCGGACCGGTGTATTCTGAAAAAAACTTTTAATAGTTTATCTTCCAATATCCGGTTTTATCTGAACCGTCACGAGTCAGGATTCCCTGTTCCCGTAAATCTTTCAGATGTCGCTCAATTGTTCGGGGAGTCTTTTGCAGTAATGTGGATAATTCTTTAGCTGATATATTGGGTTTCGCTTTTATATGCTCAATGATATATTCTTTTACACCGACATTTGCACCTGTATTTACACCGACATTTACACCGACATTTTCTTCCTTTGTTTCTTCAATAGTTGTAATCTCACCCTTCGCAAGTTGAATAGCTAAAGTCATTTTCTTTTCAACAAAAGCAGCGATATAATCAATTAATGGTTTTGTCTGTTCCATGGTGGCATTAGCCCCCTTATACGGTTCTATTCCTGTATTTTTATCGCATTGCCCCAAAACATTAAGATAGTTTTTCCGGTCGGCGCTTGGAATAACTATCATCGGATAGGCGTGCCGGAACAAAATATAATTGACCAATAATCGGGCAATGCGACCGTTGCCGTCTTCAAACGGGTGGATACGGATATAGCGAAAATGAAACGATGCAGCCAATGTCACAACAGACAATTCACCTTTTTGTTCCACATCTCGATACCAACTAATCAAATCAGCCATCATGGAGGGCGTTTCTTCGGGTGAGGTGTATTCGAACAATTCTCCTGATGGTGTGATTACGGAATTAGGACGGGTTTTATACACACCGGTATGTATTTTATAGCGGTATTCACCATCGTTACTTGTTTTGTAAAAATCGCCTGCAAGAATGGTGCTGTTAAGTTCGCGGACAAAACTTTCGGAAAGGGGTCTTTCTTTGTCACAAGCCGCACGTTTCATCATTTCCAAACCAACATTGTGCGCCTTCATCTCTTCGTAATCGCGGAAAAGAGCCTCTCCTTCGGTTTTGCCGAACATGAGCAGCAATTTGGTTTGTCCGTAAGTGAGCGTATTACCTTCCAGACGATTGGAATTGTAATTGAAATCGAACATAAATTGCCGGTCCATACGACGTTGAATTTCCGGTTTTAGAGGCTGCAATGACCGCCATTCTTTGTGTAAATTGTCTATTGTACTCATATTCTCAATTACGAATTTAGTTTTCTTCAATATTCCATACTATCGGAAGCCGCATACAAATGTACGGAATTATTCAAATTGAGCAAACCTGACCGGTGTATTTTCGATACTTAACCACGGAGTAACACGGAGTTTATTTCACGGAGTACACGGAGTTTTAAAAAAGGCTGCCCCACAATGATGCGAGGCAGCCTCCGTAGTACTCCGTGGTAAAATCTATTTCCTGATCACCTTGTAGGTCTTCCCATCGTAATGAACCAGGTAGGTTCCTTTGGTGTAGCCTGACAGGTCGATCGTCGTCGTTCCGTCTTGAGCCGGAAAGGAGCCTTTCAGCGAACCGGTGATATCCACTATGCAAATGGTTTGGTTCGCTTTCGTGCCGGAAACTTTGATGATACCCGAAGTAGGGTTGGGAGAAACGGCAATCTCATTAACTGTTACCTCGCCTGTTCCGGCCGGATAGTTCACCACGATAGCCTGCGTTGCCTGACGTGTGCCGCAAGGATGGGTGAGCGTCACGGTCAGAGTACCAAGGCCTTCGGAGAGGATGCCGAAAGTAGCGCGGGTTTCGTTTTCACCCACTCCGCCTGTTGCAGGAGAGAAAGTGACGCCGTCCCGGTCGTAATTCCAACTGTATTGCGTGACGTCGGAATAACCGGCCAGTTTGATGCGGTAGCTTTGCCCGGTAATTGCCGTAGACGGGTATTCCGCGAACTGCAAGGTTTCCGGCAGGTAGTCTGCGACCCAGAGACGCACATTTTTGCTGTAAACGCTCATGTGGGATTCGCCGACGTGGCTCCTTACAATCACGTAATAACGTTCGTAATCGCGGAATTCCGCGTTTGTTATTGTATAGTTATTTCCGCTTGCGCCTTTGATAAGTTCGTTCCCGTAGTACCATTCGTAGCTGAGGTTCTCTCCTTCGGCCACAATCTTGAATGTATGGCTTTCACCCCGGCAGACAACGGCGTCTTCCAGATCCTGAAGCAATACCGG
>JAIRZF010000181.1 GCA_031267385.1 Dysgonamonadaceae bacterium
TCACGGGGAAATTTGTATTGGGAACATGAATATCAACAACATCAGCCTTCGCCAATGGCGGAACAGGTGTGGTTGTGTGATGCAGGAAGGATACCAGACAATGATAGGGGAAATGGGACATGGCTTGAGCGGCGGACAACGCCAACGCTTACTAATAGCCCGCGCATTGTACAAAAACCCGGATTATCTATTTCTGGATGAAGCGACAAACTCCCTGGGTACGATTAACGAGCAAAAAATTGTGAAGGCTTTGAATCAAGTCTTTCAAAACCGGACAGTGATTGTTGTTGCCCACCGATTGAGTACGATACGGAAAGCCGACCAGATTATTAATTTGAAATACCGAACAAAAGCAAAATGATTTTTCACAAAGCTTTCCTGGAAATAATTCATATTCGAAAACAACTTATGCTCAACCATTCGTTTTCTTATAAATAACGACCACCTCTCTGCCACTGACACAGACATAACTTAATGTCTTCATGATAGTCCGTTTTAAGATTTGGAATGAAATAAATTTACATCCAAAGATAATTCAAAAGTTCAAATGTTCAAATTCATCACTTAAATAAATAATTTTCGTAACTTCGCCGCTGGTTTTTTTTGCTTTTTCTTATTCCGAACTCACGTTAAACCAATAAAATAGAATAAATCATGAAGAATAAATTATGCCTTTCTTTGCTCTCCGGGGTTTTAGTCATCGGACTTGGAGCAGTCACCGTTTCGTTTATGACTCCCTGTTCCACCGGGGATACAAACGTGTTTGCCATGCAGACCGGAAACCCTGTAATTCCGGCTTATCTGGCTGACGCAACTATCATTTATGACCGGATGACGGATCTGTTTTATGCTTATGGAACGAATGACGGCGCCGGCGGTGGAAATGTATATCCCACGCAAATGTGGTACTCTAAAGATTGCAAAAACTGGATTAACCGACCCTTACATCTGCCCCAATCATGGACAGATTATGCGGGAACAACGGCCTTATGGGCGCCCAGCATGATTTATAATCTTTCCACCCGGAAATACTACCTGATGTACGGCATTGATTGCAAGACATTCGTTGCCATGTCCGGAACTCCGTTAGGCCCCTGGGAAGACGCCAATGCTGTTGCGCCCGGAAAAATGCTTTACAAGGGATACGACGGGCAATTTTTCCTGGATGACGACCGGACGATGTATATCGTGACGGATAACGGTTTTTTCAAAATTATGAAACTGACATTTGATACCCAGGGAAGAATTTCCATCGACAATACGGATCCGCGATTCACACAGACCGATTCGAATGAATTTACAGGCAAATACCATTATAAAAGTGTCGAAGGAATACGGAACATGTTCGAGGCTTCGTTCATTTACAAGCGAAACGGCTTGTATTATCTGATGTGGTCGTTTGAAGGAAGTGAAAACTACAACGTAAGATATGCAGTATCCGAAGAAATTACAGGGCCTTACCGGGAATTGAACGGCTCGATGGAAACCGCCATCCTGCAACGTGATGATGAGAATCAGATACTTGGCGCCGGGCATCACTCGATGTTCGATTATAGGGGACGTACATTTATTGCCTACCACCGGCAACATTTCCCGTTCGTCGACAGCAAGCGGCAAACCTGTATTGATGAAGTATTCTTTGCCCCGGACGGAAGTATATTGCCCGTCATTCCGACACACAAGGGCGTTGAAGTCGTTGCCGGAGCGAAACGGTATAAAGGGAAGAACCTGGCATTGGGTAAACCGACCAAAGTTTCAAGCGTCCGCCAATATGATTCCGAACCTTTCCAACCCCGTTATCGTACTTTAGGCATCGATTTCAGCTTTTCCGGAAATTATGCGGTAGATGAGAACTACGGCACTCATTGGGATCCGGGCGTAGGGGCGGTGCAACCGTGGATTGTCATTGATCTGGAAAACGAACACGATGTAAAAGAGATAGAAACTCTCTTTGAATTTACCAATCGCACTTACAAGTACAAGATAGAATACCTGTCATCCACAGATGCTCCGGGACTTGACGCTGCTGCTGCCAACGACAACTGGCGACTGTTTGCAGACAGAAGCATTGAAGGCGCTCCGCAATCTCCGGTAAAAGACAGCCCGGCAAAGGGTTCATCAATAAAGGCGCGTTTCGTCCGACTCTCCCTGTTAGCTGCTGATGTCCCGACTACCGCCGACGGACTCGACGTAAAGAATGCAACAAATGCCTGGAGCATCTTTGAAATCAGGGTATTTGGCAAATAGGATCTGCCGTTTCTCCCATAAATCCCCGCTGACCCCGCTGACGCAGGCGTGTAGCCCGTGCCGGACTTCGATTTTGTACTTCAGAGGCTCGGCTTAGTACTTCTGAAGTACAAATTTGTACTTCGGAGGCTCGGCTTAGTACTTCTGAAGTACAAATTTGTACTTCGGAGGCTCGGCTTAGTACTTCGGAAGTACAAATTTGTACTTCAGAGGCTCGGCTTAGTACTTCGGAAGTACAAATTTGTACTTCCGAAGTACAAATTTATGCTTGTCAAAAAAACAGGATGATTGTTCTATTGAATTGAAATATTTTGCAATTCCGGAATAAGATTGTACCTTTGAATTGCGGTAATTCGAATATAAAAGCGCGATTAGGAATTAAATATTTACAAGTCTTACAATTTTATAAAAACAGAAAAAATGGATTTATCGGTAAAACAAAGAATAGATGCGTTGAGAAGAGAACTGGAAGAACATAACTATAAATATTATGTTTTATCCGCACCGGTCATCAGTGATTACGATTTTGATCTTAAAATGAAAGAACTACAGGATTTGGAAGCCCAATGTCCCGAATATGCCGATCCGAATTCGCCAACTCAACGCGTGGGCAGCGATATTAACAAGAACTTTGAACAGGCGGAACATCACTACCCCATGCTTTCCCTTTCCAATACATATTCGGACGAAGAAGTGACGGATTTTTATAACCGGGTGCAGAAAGGTCTGAATGAACCTTTTGACCTCGTTTGCGAATTGAAATACGATGGGACATCGGTTTCCCTGATCTATGAAAACGGAGAATTGACCCAGGCAATAACCCGTGGTGATGGTACAAGAGGAGATGTTGTAACCGATAACGCAAGAACCATTCGCAGTATCCCCTTGAAACTGAGAGGAACGGATTATCCTGAAAAGTTTGAGATCCGTGGCGAAATACTGATGCCGTGGGATGTGTTTGATGCTTTGAACAAAGAGCGGGAAGAACAGGAGGAATCACTCTTCGCCAATCCGAGGAATGCAGCTTCAGGAACACTAAAACTACAAAATGCGTCTCTGGTGGCATCGCGAAAACTGGATTCTTACTTTTACTATCTGTTGGGAGAAGGTCTGCCTGCCGGTACTCACGTTGAAAATCTGCAACATGCTAAATCCTGGGGATTTAAAGTATCGGAAGCAGTTAGTAGATGCGAAACTTTAGATGAAGTTTTTGAATTTATCCGCTATTGGGATGTAGAGCGGAAAAATTTGCCCGTGGCAACAGACGGCATTGTATTAAAAGTAAATTCTTTACGTCAACAACGAAATCTCGGATTTACAGCAAAATCCCCACGGTGGGCGATCGCTTATAAGTTCCAGGCTGAGAAAGCTTTGACCAGACTCAATTCAGTGAGTTTTCAGGTAGGACGAACCGGCTCCGTGACTCCCGTCGCAAATCTGGAACCGGTACAGCTTTCCGGCACACTGGTGAGAAGAGCATCCCTGCACAACGCGGATATTATTAACTCTTTAGACCTGTACATCGGGGATATGGTTTATGTGGAGAAAGGAGGCGAAATTATCCCTAAAATAACAGGAGTCGACAAGGATGTCCGTTTTTTGTTGGGAGAAAAAGTCGAATTTATTCAAAAATGTCCGGAATGTGGCACTCCATTGATTCGGGAAGCCGGAGAAGTCGCATATTACTGTCCGAATGAAAATGCCTGTGAACCTCAGATCAAAGGTAAAATAGAGCATTTTGTGAGCCGGAAAGCGATGGATATTAATATCGGAACTGAAAACATAGAACATTTTTATAAAGCAGGTTTGCTTCGGGATGTAGCGGATCTGTACGATACAAAAGCTCAGGATATTGTTTCTTTGGAAGGTTGGGCGGAAAAAAGTGCCCGTAATTTTCTGGAAAGTATCCGGGCCTCACTGAAAGTTCCTTTCGAACGGGTGCTGTTCGCATTGGGAATAAGGTATGTGGGGGAAACAGTTGCCAAAAGATTGGCAAACAGTTTGCATAACATAGACCATATCATGTCGGCCAATATATGGGCGCTTATGGAAGTTGACGAAATCGGAGACCGGATAGCGCACAGTGTGATCCGGTATTTTAAAGACGAAAAAAACAGAAAGTTAATTGAACGTTTGAGGACGGCCGGAGTACAATTAGCCATTGATGAAAAAAAATTGTTGGAAAAGACAACTAAACTGGAAGGTTTGACGTTTGTAATAAGTGGGACATTCTCAAAACATTCCCGTGATGAATACAAAGTGATGATAGAGAAGAACGGGGGGAAAAATGTTGCAGCAGTCTCTTCCAAAACAGATTATGTTCTGGCTGGAGAAAATATGGGACCCGCAAAATTGGAAAAAGCTCAAAAACTGGGCGTGAAAATCATAGATGAAAACGTTTTTTTACAAATGATAGAATAATATTTCACCGAAAAATAGAGCCTTATGTTTGATTTTCTTGTGAAAAATAAGATTAAAAGCCTGTGTAAGACTGATCACCGGGAAAAGAAATTCCTAAGTATGGATAAGATTCGTACGGCGCTGATCCTGTTCGACACCAGAGATTATGAAGTCGCAGACGCTTTCGTAGAGCATCTGGAAAAAATAGGAAAGAAAGTTAAAGGTGTTGGCTATAAAAGAAAAGAAGATAAATATGATTACTCGGAAACACCATACCGGATTATAAAACCTAAAGTTGACACGAATGCTTCCGGCGCTCCGGCTAAAGAACTAATTACGGAACTTTCCTCACAGAAATATGACGTCTTGATGGATTTGTCTATCAAAGAGAACATCACTCTCGAATACCTGGTCGTATCGCTAAATATTCCTTTGAAAGTCGGATTGAAAAAAAATAAACTGCCTGTTTACGATTTGTCCATTTCTAAATTACCCAAAAACGAAGAAAATTCCGATTGTGTGGAGTTGGGAAGGCAAATCTTGCACTATCTTTCAACAATCCATTCGGAATAACCTTGCTATTAGTTCGTATTGCAGTTTACGACGAACAGAACTTCCTGTTTGTCAATACTGTCTTGATAGTCCAATATTTCAATTCCTCGAACGTACCCTTGATAATGGTGTATATTTTCAAGCATTTGCAGAGTTTTTAGTAGTAAAACAAGAAAAAGAAATACCTTTGCAGGTGAAGTTTAATAATTAAACAATAAAAGATATGCCACGAAAGGATTTACATAGTAAACCGTTTGATGAAAGTACAATAACAAAGTTGGAAATCTTTGAAAATTACGCCAAAGAGTGGATTCCAACTTTTGTTATGAGCAATTCTGTAAAAGAAATATGGATATTCGACTTCTTTGCAGGAACAGGTTATGACTTAAACGGAGTTGCCGGTAGCCCAATACGTATCTTACAGCAAATTAAAAATCAAATAGGTAATATCTTTAAGCAGGGAACAAAAATCAATATTTGTTTCAATGAGTTTGAAAAAGAAAAGTATAATCTTTTAGAAGAATCTTGCAAGCAGTTTTTATCGAACAATCCTGAATTGGAAAGAGCAGGATTAAAAGTACATTACCGCAATGCGGATTTTGCAGAATTATTTCCGAAAGCGATAAAAATCATTCAAAGACACCCTGCATTAGTCTATTTAGACCAAAATGGGATGAAGTTTATTTCAGCCATTTTAGAATTAGAAAAAACAAAAACTACTGATTTTCTTATCTTTCTGTCGTCTTCATATTTTTGGAGATTTGGTGAAGAAAAAGCATTTCAAGATAATTTAAAGATTGATATGGACAA
>JAIRZF010000243.1 GCA_031267385.1 Dysgonamonadaceae bacterium
GAAAAATGATTTGCACTTCGGGGACAGAGGCAAAACCAATTGGAAAAATGATTTGCACTTCGGGGACAGAGGCAAAATCAATCGGAAAAATGATTTGCACTTCAGGGACAGAGGCAAAAACAGTTGGAAAAATGATTTGCACTTCAGGGACAGAGGCAAAATCAATTGGAAAAACGATTTGCACTTAAGTGCAAAACCTCGCTGGCGCTGGCTTGCTGGCGTTGCCTGCGGTGGTCGGGTCGCGGCACGCCACGACCCTACAAGTTCTCGTTCCTGTCTCCGCAGGCGAGCGTGGTTTGGGCGCACCTGCGTGTGCGCCCAAACATGCGTGTGCCCAAACTTATTTCTTTTCATTTATGATTTTATGTTAAATCTTTTGTCTTTGATGAAAATAATTGTAGTAAAGTTTATATAATAAGAAAAATGCTGATTAAATTTGTATCCTAAAATTATAGAGTTATGGAAACAAAAACGAAGAAGAGTATCAAAAAACCTGCAAAACAAAAGGAGATTTCGGAACAAAAGCCAAAATCAAAAATAGCTTTATTTTGGGAAAGGAATCCTAACGGGATCGGTACAATCGTAAATATGAGAGCCGTCTTAAAGTAGAATATGCGTTATTATTTGGATACTAACATATTAGAAGTAAAACCGGTTTCCCAACAACATCTATTTTCTTATGCCGAACTCATACCGGCAGAAAACCACAAAGATCCAAACGACCACATGATCATCGCCCAAACCATTGCCGACAAAATTCCGATAATTTCTTCCGATAAAAAATTCAAACTCTATGAAAAACAAAGATTGAAACTTATATTCAACAACAGATAATAAAAACCTCATTTTCACCCCCCCCTCGCTGGCGCTGGCTTGCTGGCGTTGCCTGCGGTGGTCGGGTCGCGGCACGCCACGACCCTACAAGTTCTCGTTCCTGTCTCCGCAGGCGAGCGTGGTTTGGGCGCACACGCAGGTTCGCCCCTACGCGTGCGCAAAAAAAACCTCATTTTCACCTACAGGTTTGGGCGCACCTGCGTGTGCGCCCAAACAGGGCTGGCAAAACAGGCTTTTATCCCTCGCTGGAGCAGACTTGCAGTCCGTGTCAGCAAGTCCGCGTCCGCGGAAAAATTAAAATGTAGCGGCTATTTTGCGTAACTGGGCAAGGCGGTCAATAACAGACTTGTCTTTACGTGCGGTTTGCATGTTATACTTTGTTTGTATACGCATAAGCGTATCGGCTTCAATGCCTAATACAACTTCAAACAGAAGTGCGGTATTGGCAGTAAGCGGACGGCGTGCGTTTAGTATTTCATTCAAAACGGTGCTTGACATTCTCATTTCTGCGGCAAGTTTTTTTTGAGATATGCCGCGGTATTCGATTTCTTCTTTCAGGATTTCGCCTGGATGAGTTGGATAAAATCCGTAACCTAAATTTGCCATAATATTTTTATTTATAATGGTTTGACAATTCTAAAATATTACATACCGTAACAATGGTTTTCGTTTCCACTTTCGTTACGGTAAACTCAATGCGGTATTGGTCGTTTACCCTGATTGAGGAGATACCAGCCTTGTCGCCCTTCAATACTTTGCAATTCAATGCGTTGTACTGATAAAGTGTTTCAATATTTGTTGCCCCCTCCAAGAGGTCAATACAACGTTGGTATTTTCGTACCACTTGCGGCTGAAAGCGGTGCTTTTTGTCGCTTGATTGCCCATTGTAGTACATTTCCGAAAGGTATTCTTTATCAAATTTTATTTCCACACCGTATTATTTTCGCTACAAACTTACTGATATTTTTCATATTCGCAAAAAAGGCGAATTGTTTTTCATTAAATAAATTATCCGCATGACTGTTTGTGACTTTTCTCGTTATTTTATGCGGTTTAGGCTTGTTTTTAAAAAAATAATTAATACTTTTGCGAGATGGTGCAAGCTGTATACTATCTACAAGCAACACGTTGCGAGATTTGAAATATTAATAACTTAAAACAATAAATTTTTTATGAAACAAAAATTACTTTTTTTAATGGCTTTTATGCTGTTGGGAGTAACTGTGGCTAAGGCGGATACCGTTATTAACGCCACGGATATGGCTGCGACCTATGGAGATGGTGCAAAGCCTATCGGTGCCTCTATCACTCCAGTGGATGTCAGCGTTACTTTGGAATATTCCAGCAGTAACTCTGCGATCGCAGAGGTAGACGCTGGCGGTACTGTTACTTTTAAAGCCAGCTCCAAGAATGAAGTTCCTGTTATTACTATCACGGCTAAGGGTAGTGGACAAGTAGTTTTGGCAACAAAAACAATTTCTGTTACCATTGCTCCGAAAGACATTGATCTTGCAGTTGCAGCTTCTGCCGTTAATTCCAAACCGTATGATGGCACTACTACTGCAACTTTGATTACAACTGCATTTACTTTGCCCTCTGGCATAATAAATGGTGACGAGGTCTCTCTGAATTTCACCGGTATGGGGGCAAGTTTTGATACGCCGAATGTAGGACCAAATAAAACGGTTACCTTGAACCAGGCATTTACATTACAAGGTTCAAGGGCTTTTTGTTATACTCTAACCGGTGCAACTTCACGTCCATCATTAAAGGGAGATATTACAATAGGTACCCAACCTGCTGATTTTGGGTTATCTACAACTTATTCCAAACCTATTGCAGACCTGAAACTGGAACTGACTCCCAACGTAAAAGAAACGGCATTGAGTTCTCATATTATGTTAAATCCTGGAGTTGTTAACGTTTCCATTGCTTCCGACAACAAGATTACGATCAACTTTATCAAAACAGGAACAACTTCTGTGAGATTTTCCACAGGGGCAACTACTAATTATAACGCTGCCGATGTAACTGTTAGCATCGAGGTAGAAGCTCCCACACAGCCAAACGTTTTGACATTTCCTAATGTTGCCACATTCATTTATGGCGAAACAGGTAAGAGTATGGCCGTATCGGGCGTGAAAGACAATGCCACGGTAACTTATTCAAGTTCAATCCCTGAAGTTGCAACCATCAATGCATCGGGTATTCTTACAATTCTTAGAGCCGGTAATACTGTTATTACAGCCAAATCGGCAGAAACACTGAATTATGCGGAAACATCAAACACCGCCTCCGTAACGATCTCTCCAAAAGATGTGACCATTGCTGGAGTTAGCGTTGTTCCAAAAACATACAATAACACTGCTGACGCTGAACTGAATTGGGCTAACGCTTCAATTTCAGGCCTTGTATCGGGAGATAATGGGTATGTAGCTATTGATCATTCAGCTATAACTAGTATCGTCTTTGACAATGCAAATGCAGGTCCCAACAAATCCGTCACTTTCACGGGTTCAGCAACTCTTATCGCCGGAATCAGTGGTGATAAATCCGGGAATTATAATCTTACAAATGGAAATCTTTCCAATTTGAATCTGAAAGGAACTATCAACAAAGCGAATCAACCTGCAAATCTGGGATTACCCACCATCGGTGTGACTGTTTTCGTAGGTCAAGAATATCAACTAAGTTTCGATGTTAATAATAGTCCTACCATCTCTTATCCGGAGAATCCTGCTGTCTATGAAAAGGTTACTGGTGGAAAAATTAAATTTTTACAGACAGGTAATCGCTCTGTTACTTTTACTGCGGTTGATAAAGACGGTAATTATAACCAAGCCACAGGAACTCTCGCTTTCACGGTGAAAGCTGCCAACGACGTTGTGTTTGAACACACGGCGCCTCAAACTGTTGAATATGGTACAACTCAAGCTCTCGGTGTTACTGCAAAATATTCAGCAATACCTATTACTTCCGGAATTACTTACAGTTCCAATAATACTAATGTTGTTACTGTAGATGGCAGTGGAAATATAACCATCAAAGCAGCCTCCGGAACTGCAACTATCACTGTTACCGTAGCTGAAAGTCAGTCTGTTCATAATGCAGGTACACAGAACGTTCAAATAACAGCCGCTCGTCGTGGCTTGACTTTAACCGCTGCTATAAATAATAAGGTTTATGACGGAAATACCACGGCAACGGTAAACGGGGCTGTAACTTTAAATACCACAAATGTAGTCTCTCCTGATGTCGTCACATTATCGGTAGCTCCTACTTTTACTTTCAAAGACAAGAATATCGGTACCGGCAAGGAGATAGTCGTGAGTGGAGGCTCATTGACCGGCGCAGACGCTTCCAAATATACTTTTTCTGCAAGCGGTTTAACAGCAAATATCACCAAAGCTGATCTTCCAACTAACCTGGGCTTGCCGACGAGTTTGAGTCTAAAATACGGTACGCCTTACACGTTTAGTCCATCCGTTTCTGAAGCGACAACATTCAATGTGACTTATGCGAGCGGTACTACAACGGTTGCTAAATTTGCTGACGCCACTAAGGGTAATTTAACCCTTGCCGGTGTTGGTTCTACCACAATAACAATTAATGCTACAGCTAAAGATGCGTCCACTTGTAATTATGAAAATGGAGCGGCTTCAATCGTTTTACAAGTTGCTAAAGGAGATCAGGTTATCAATGCTCCGGCTACAGTCAACCGCGTTTTAGTTCAGGGTAGTTTTGCATTGACGCCAACAGCATACGATAATCCTACTTTCAAATATGAAGCGATTAACAACGATGCGGGAGTCATCGAAGTGAATCCTACTACGGGTGTAATTACTCCTAAAAAAGGAGGCACGGCTGCCGTACTTATTACAGCATTGGAGACTGCTCTTTACACTGAAAAGAAACAATCTGTAAACATCGTTGTAACTGAAAGCGTTGTTATTAATACCCAACCTCTGTCACAGACTATTTGTGTCGGTGATCCATTTACATTGTCCGTTGTGGCTGCAGGCGCTGTTTCTTATCAGTGGTACAAAGGGGCTGCATCTATTCCCGGCGCTACCAACGCTACTTATACCGTTAACGCGACCACTGCTGCCGATGGAGGCATTTACACCGTAAGAGTTCAGGGAGCTGCAGGAACAGATCCGGTTACAAGCAGTCCTGCCACGATCACTATCGGTTCAGAAGTTGCGATAACAGCTAAATTAGCCGATCAGGTAGTTTGTCCGGGAAGACCTGCTATCCTGAGTGTCGTAGCAACAGGCCTGGGGTTAACCTATCAGTGGTACAGAGAAGGATCCCCGGTTTCCGGTCAAACAGCTTCTACTTATACAATTACCGATGTAGCCAACATCGGTTCTTACCGGGTAGACGTTACCGGGGCTGTTTGTGGCTCAGCTACTACGACTACAGTGCCCAGCAATGTTGTTCAAGTAACTACGGGTGCTTCTATTCCGGCAAGTCCGAAATTCTTCCAGATTCCTGAATATCTTGTCAAGAAAAACGATGATATTCAGATCATCGTAGGAGATAACGCCAGCGGATATTCCAGTGTTACTAAATATACCTGGAGCTATTCAAGCGATCCTGCTGCATTTACAACCAAAGAAACAACAACAAACCGCAATACATTTCATCAGACGGCATATACAACTGACGGAACACTTACGGTTGTGTTGTCAAATGCATGTTATACTGAGACACTAAGCAAGCCTCTGAAAGCAGCTAATGTCGGCATTGAAAACATTACGGCTACGGGAATGAAAGTATATCCTAACCCTGTTATTTCCGGTTCTACGCTGCATATAGACTTGGGAGATGGAAATACAAGCGCTAAAATCTATGGTTACAATGTAGCCGGAGCATCGGTAATGGAGGTCACTTTGACCGCCCAGATAAGCACAATACCTGTAAGTCTGAAACCGGGTATCTATATGATGAAAATTGTTGTTTCCGGCGGGAAAACAGCGCATCATAAGTTTATCGTGAAATAAACTTCAGAATAACAGTTCAAAAAAATGCGATCGGAATTCATCCGGTCGCATTTTTTTTGAAGACCGTAAGACATGTAAGACATGTAAGACATGTAAGATGGTAAGACATGTAAGACGGGAAGACCGTGATTATTGCCCGTAGGGCAACAATATCAATAGAAAAGATATTTTTCCCAATCTTTATTCTCCGTAGGAGATTCACAGGTAGAATTAGAGGCGGCGGAATGTAAAAGGCGCATAGCGCCAAAACAATGAGGGTAAGAAATAGCCCCATAGATACAAATTTGCGATTTCTATAGCACAATCCTCTGATTGTCAAAATAGAAGAAAATATCTGAAATACAAAGAAAATGAAACCGGATAAATGAAATTTACTTCATAACGGAATAAAACCAACCAAAATTCGTATTTTTGTACTTTATAGATTTTCAATATTATTACGATGATACAATCCCGGCTTGAAGAACTAATCAAACAAGGAGAAAATGTTTCCATAGAATTCAAAAGTTGTACAACTGAACTAAGTTCAACAACTTTTGAAACTGTTTGCGCTTTCCTGAATCGTTCCGGTGGACATTTGTTATTAGGCGTAAAGGATTCCGGTGAAATTGTTGGTGTCAAAGAGAAATGTATTGAATCCATCACAAAGAATTTCATTAACATTGCGAATAACGATGAGCAACTGAACCCAACTTTCTTCTTTTCACCCGAAGTATTTGAAGTTGAAGATAAAAAGATTATTTATATTTATGTTCCCGAAAGTTCGGAGGTACATCGTTTCAAAGGAAAGGTTTATGACCGTGTAGGTGATGCAGATAATGATATAACCAAACGCCATTCCCTGATTGATAATATCTACTTGAGAAAGCGCAAGGAATTTTCGGAAAACGAAGTGTTGCCATTCTTGAAAATGGAAGATTTGGATAGCAATACATTTGAGAAAGCCCGTAGATTGGCCTCTTTATTCGATTCCAATCATCCGTGGAAAACAATGAGTGATGAAGAAATCCTGCGTTCTTCCGGCTTTTGGGGTAAAGACAGGGAAACCGGGAAAGAAGGCTTTATCTTAGCTGCTGCATTATTGTTTGGGAAAGAAAATACAATTTCAAATTATTGCCCTGCCTACAAAACGGATGCAGTCTACCGGAATATGACTTACAATCGTTTTCTTCATCCGTTATCTGATGACCCGGATGTCCGGTATGATGACAGGGATACCATTAGGGTAAATCTGATAGAGGCTTATGACCTATTAATGAAGTTTGTACATCGTAATTTACCGGAGAAATTTTATTTACCACCTAGTGGTTCAACACAACGGATTGATATTCGTTCCCGCATTTTTAGAGAAATTGTGGCGAATACGCTTGCTCACAGAGAATATTCTTATAGTTTTCCGGCGAAGTTCCTGATTTTCTCCGACATGGTGATAACTGAGAACTGGACGAAACCTTCAGGTAAAAGTCTGGCTTCTTTGGACGACCTTGAAACGTATACCAAGAATCCGATGATAACAAAGATATTCAAGGAGATTGGTCATGTGGAAGAATTGGGGTCAGGGCGCAAGAATATACTGAAATATGCTCCACTTTATTATAAGGACTACAAGGTGGAGGTTGATAATGAAGAAAAATTTGTCTTTTCGATAACATATCGGGAGGGAGACGATGATGTAAGCACCCGACAAGTACCCCGCAAGTACCCCGCAAGTACCCCGCAAGTAACCCCGCAAGTTCATGAACTTATTAAGATATTGAACAAGGAAATGAGCCGCCAGGAGATGCAGGAAAAGTTAAATCTTTTAGATAGAGAACATTTCCGATTAAATTATCTTAGTCCTGCATTAGAATATGGCTATATTGAATTAAAATATCCTGACAGTCCGAATCATCCCCAACAGCGTTATGTATTGACTGATAAAGGGAAAAACTTGAAAAATAAAATAAAAGTGTAATTTTGCAATATTAACTTTTAAAAATCACAATTATGCCTTATTATCATCCACTTCGACAAATCCGTGACAAGGAAGAACAGTTGCAGACAATTTATCAGTCATTTTGACCTTATTGCTATTCAAAAAATATCGGCCAATTTGAAAGGACTGGAAAAAGTTGTTTCCGGCGGGAAAACAGCGCATCATAAGTTTATCGTGAAATAAACTTCAGAATAACAGTTCAAAAAAATGCGATCGGAATTCATCCGGTCGCATTTTTTTTAAAGACCGGAAGACATGTAAGACATGTAAGATGGTAAGACATGTAAGACCGGAAGACATGTAAGACGGGAAGACCGTGATTATTGCCCGTAGGGCAACAATATCAATAGAAAAGATATTTTTCCCAATCTTTTCTTACGGTCTTACGGTCTTCCCATCTTCCCATCTTCATCTGTACTTCAGGCTCCTCGTCCCGCGATAATTGAAGCAAGACACAATTTTGTCCTTAAACGTCCCGCCCATATCCAACTGCTTGCCGTCCCGCAACACAAGGTAGTTGCCACCCACATAATCCACCGCATGAATGTTCACCGCATAGCGTTTGTGGCAGCGCACGATGCCCTGTTCGCACAAGTCGTCCGTGAGCGTACCCATTGCAACCGCGACAAATATGCTTTTGCCCGAACAAAAATAAATGGTGCAATAACTGCCGTCCGATTCCAGATACAGAATATCTTCGGTCCGGATGCGCTGGTGTCCGTTGTTGTGAGGCAGCACCACCGGCTTGTAGCGGCTGCTCACTTCCCTGCAATCCCTGAAAAATTTCAGGAACGATATAAATGCTTCTACTCCCGCGTCGATTTCATATGCAACGGGGTATATTTCCCCTTCGACTGAAATTCTAATTGTTAATTTCGGATTTTCATTCATAAGTTTTCTGTGGGTTTAATTTGAAAACCGAAAGAAAGTATATTGGGCTGAATTATAGAAAAATATTTTCCAAATAGTGCTTTGAGTTTCCGAAATGAAAGAAAAGACTACCCTCCGCGTGCTGTCCGATTCGATAAACCACAGGAGGATCAGCCAGATCCACTTTGTGAAAACCATAAAAGGATGTACGAAACCGGCAGTTCGGAAACAAAAACGCCGGTTAAGAAAACAGACTTGTCCACTGCCGGGCTCAACAATACTTTTGCGATGGAATATTCCAGGAGATAAATTATTAAGTATTCATTTTTAAAATGTAAAAATTATGAGTCCAATGAAAATTGACGCCACTCCCTCGCAGATAGCCACCAGCGCACTCACAGGGATACCGTTCAGCCAGATTATCGGCTCTCCGCTCAAAGCGGCCATCGAGGCGCAGGCAATGGCGGCGGAAACAACGTGGAGGTTTATTCAGGAAGTTGGCTTGAACATCGACAAGGAAAGCGGCGAAAAGAAAGCCGTAAGCGTGGCGTTCGAGTTTATTCAGGACGGCAAGGAAGTACGTCTTAACGTACCTCTTTTGACTATCGTCCCTATTCCCTACATAGCCATTAACAGCATTGACATCGCTTTCAAAGCGAAAATCAATGCCGAATCGAGTGCGCACAACGAGAAATCGAAAAGCAACAGCACTGATGCGAGCGGCAAAACGAGTGGCAAAGTAGGTTTTGGCTGTTTCAGCGCCACTTTTGAGGCTTCGGCAAGCTATTCGTCCAAAAAAGACTCGAAAGCTACGCAGGATTCCAAGTACAGTGTGGAATACACGCTCGACATCGCTGTGAAAGCAGGACAGGATAGTATGCCCGCCGGACTTGCCCGCGTGCTCGATATCCTGAACAACTGTATCGCCGTGAGCGATCCGAAAGGCGAACTCGGCGCAAGCATCAGCGAAGGCGACGACGGCAAACTCCAATTAATCGC
This sequence comes from Dysgonamonadaceae bacterium, assembly GCA_031267385.1. Classification (GTDB taxonomy): domain Bacteria; phylum Bacteroidota; class Bacteroidia; order Bacteroidales; family Azobacteroidaceae; genus BNXB01. The sequence goes on from JAIRZF010000243.1 coordinate 9,685, forward strand.
CACCTATAAAAATAGCGACGGCATATTCAAGCCCGAACTCATCAAGGCAGGCGAATTGACGGCGACCATTTCCGACGACGGACGCAGCGCCATCTTCGATGTGGAAGCTTCGCGCGGCAAAGAACTGGAAGTGAAAGCCGAAAACGTACAGCCTAAAAAACTGCCCGTTCCCGCCAAATAATTGGTAAAACTGTAATTTTCACTAAGTTACTAAAATTGCGAAACCCTCGCAATCAATCCGTTGAAAGCGAGGGTTTCCTTCAAAAAAGCATTATGGCAAAATTAAGAAACATAATCGGCTGCATCCTGAATGAATTTACCCAAGCGCAGCACCTCGCCAACAATTACGCGGCAAGGCTGGGTAAACAGTATGCCGAAAACGACCTTTTGCGCTACTTTATGATACCTAACGCCTCGGCGAGCGGCATGACGTTCAACCTGAAATTCGCAGTCAATCCCGTGCAGGAAACAGAAACAGTCAGCGAAATAAACTATCAGAAATTACTGGAGTTTTTCACGCAACTCTCCGTATCCGTTACCGAAACGGTTATTACTACCGCCCTGTACGCATCGGAAGAAAGCGTTTTGAAGAATCCGAACAGTTACCGTAAACTGAAAAACCGCGAACAGGTTTTGCGTACCGCCTTTCAGGATTACCTTTCGGGCGTGTTGCGCGACGAACTGGTAAAAAAAGGGATAAATGAAGTGGACACGAATGGCAACATCGACCACAACCGGATCTTCGAAATTGCAATGGAGGTTATCAACCGCAAATTTTTTGAACACCCCGAATTGAATTTACAGGCAGATGGCGATGAGCATTTGAACGAAATCCGCGAATCGTGCAGTTCGTTTGTCGATACGCTCGTCGTGCAGTTGTGCAGGCGGGTAAATGTGCTGGAAACACGGCAGGAAGAAATGCTGGATATTTCGGTTGATACGGAAACATTGTCGAAAACAGCGCCTGAAAACCTGCAACAGATAAGTTTCGATGTGAATTTGCGCAACTATCAAATCAGCCGGATGGATACGGAAAACGGTAGCCGCGACTGTATTATTCCGGCAAACAATTAAACATTTTATCTCCATATGAATACACCGGCAAAAAAACAGCAACGCAGCAACACTCAAGTCATGGACTTGAAGCAGTTGATAGCCGCACCCCTGCTCGCCACGCTCGAAGCCGACGCGATGACCACGCAGAGCTATGTGGATTTCTTGCGGACAGTCGCCTTTGAAACCGACGAAAAAGACGATTTGGGCAAATTGCGTACTTTCTCGTTCCAATACCATCAGACCGACAGCAGCGGCAAAACGCTCAAATCAGTAGAAATACCGGTTATCTCGCTTATACCGATACCCCTGTTGCAGATAAAGGAAGCTACTTTTGACTTCGACGTCAAAATACTGGATTCAGTAACAGAGCAGACGGAACAGGAATTTTCCTTTAGCGGCGACAACGGTAAGCCGGAAGAAGGCAAAACGGCGATGCGGGCAGCCCTCGCACCGCAATCGGGCAAAGCGAGCGACACGAAAGACAACAGCCTGACGGCAAATATGAAAGTCCGCGTGGTGATGCAGCAGGCAGATATGCCGGCCGGACTTGCCAACCTGCTGTCGCTTTCGGCGCACAATGTGTCGGTTGAAGACGCCGAAGAAGTAACGGACGCAGGCCAAAACCCCCGGCCTGCCATAAATTAAAAAACGAAAAAACGAAAAAACGAAAAAGAAGTTATGAATGATCAAACACAACGACCTTCGGGTTTTAACTGTCCTGTCTGTGCCGGTTTTATACCGGTTTCGATGCAGCAATTGCTGGTAATGGAAAGATTTATTTGCCCGCATTGCACCCTCGAAATCCGGCTGAACAGGGCAGACTCGCAAAAAGCCATCGACGCCCTGCAAAAAGTGCAGGAAGCGGAAAAAGCAGTCAGCCGGGCATCCGTATTTAACGGATAAATTATCAACAAATAAACAGTTAAAAAGATGGATCTATTAAGAAAAGGTTGTCAGGGAAGGAGGGTAGCCGAATTGCAGGAAATCCTGAAAAAACAGGGCTACCTCATTCAACCCGATGGTATATTCGGGCAACAAACCTATCTTGCCGTTTGTCAAATCCAACAGAAAAACGGACTGACGGCAGACGGCATTGTAGGGAAAGACACGTGGAATGTTATTGACGGAACAGGCAGAAAAAAACCCGTAACAGCAGCAACGGAAACGCCAAACGTACAAATCACACCTCCACATTACACCGCCACCGCCCAAACACTGGACGTGGAAGAAGCGGCAGTTCGCGCCGTGTGCGAAATCGAATCCGGTGGACGTACCGGTTTTCAAAAAGACGGTCGCCCCATTATTCTCTTTGAAGGACATATCTTTTGGCGCGAACTCAAGAAGCGGGGCGTCGATCCGGAACGCTATCAGGCGCAATACGACGATGTGCTTTTCCCGAAATGGGACAAGTCGAAATACAAGGGCGGCGCGGCCGAATACGACCGTTTGAACAGAGCGGCAACCATCAATGAAGAGGCGGCTTTGGCGAGCGCATCGTGGGGCATGTTCCAGATCATGGGTTTTAATCACAAATTGTGCGGTTACGATACGGTACGGGAATATGTGGAAGCAATCAAGGCAGATTCCAACAACCATTTGCTGAGTTTTGCGCATTTCCTGAAAAACAGCGGAATTGACAGGCCTTTGCGCAATTTGGACTGGGCTGCTTTTGCCGAACGTTACAATGGACCCGGCTACAAGCAAAACCAATATGACATGAAACTTCAGACGGCTTACTTGAAGTATCAAAAACAGTTAAGCTAAAGTTAAATAATTTATTATTATAAAATGAAAAAAATGAAAAAAAGTATTTTTCGGGGCGGCATAATCGCCTTCGCAATCCTTTTGGGGCTGCTGGTTGGAAACATTGCGTTTGAAGCGCAGACAAAAAACAGTGTGCAGAAAGCAGCCGGCGAAAGTGCGTATGTCGTGAACGACGACGAACAGTGTAAAAATCTGGGAGATTTCCTGAAAAAAGAATACCTCTCAAACACCAGGCCGTTGAAAGAAAATTCCGCGGTACGTTTATTCGGTTTGCAGGAAAAAGACGCTAGCGGCAAAGCCATCGAATTGGCTATTAAGCTGAAAGCTAAAAAGATTGAAGTCGAAGGCGACTACCTGTATTATCAACTCCCTGACGGATTGAAAAGCATCGTAATACGTGATGTTTACGACGACAACGGTGTTTTTGTGAAGCTGACTTTAGTAACGGGTTGCCAAAATTTACCCTTTACCGAACTGTGGTTTGTGAGCCTGAGTCGCTATGATCGGCGCTAAGTAGTATAAAACAAATTATGTACATATGAAACAGAAATTTGTTATACTTCTTGCGCTCTGTATGACCGGCAGCATGACTTTTGCCTTTGGAGGGAACGACGACAACGTGACACGTGATTATTACGTGCAACTGTACAAGACGCAAGATTATGTGTTTGATTTCCGTACGGTTTTCGTATTGGAAACCGACCGGCGCGATTACAAGAAACTGCGCGACTATCTCAACATAAAGGAGGAAATTATGCGTATCCTGAAAATGGCGGGCGACGAATATTATTACGGACTGTCGTACAGCCAACTGTATACAACCGACTATATTCAAGGCCTTGAAGACGAGATAAACTCGCGCGATCCCGACGAAAAAATCCTGTTACGGCTCAATTCGGTGCGTCCTTCGTTCAATTATAGCGGCGAGTTTGCCGTAGAGCATATCGAAACGGTGATCCTGCCTGTCATCAGGCAACGTTTCATGGAGGCGACGACGAGGGACAGCATCAATCAGGCTGCCTATATGCAGATACAGAAGAACATAGGGGCAATACAGAAAGATATCTTCCTGGCCGAACAAGCCATATATGCTTCGCTTTCGCCCGAATTTCGCGATCAGGATTTCAGAGTGTGGATAAGCCTTACGTTTTCCGGACTGATAGCGGTTATCCTGTTCTCCTTTTTCCTGGTTATTTACCGGCGGTCGGACAGCTCGCTCTGCAAGCTGTTATTAAGCAGTTCGGGCTTGCAGTTCATTACGGTGTTCGTGCTGATTATCGCCATTATTCTTTTCGGGATACTGAAAGTTTTGGGAGGCAGCGAATTAGCTACAATCCTGTCGGGCATTTCAGGTTATATTCTGGGAAAGGGCGGTGCGGAAGTCATCGGCAAAATTTCAAAGGAAAAGGAACCTCCCGCACCTGCCGAAGCGCCCATTATTCGGGAAGAACCGGAATCTATCGTTGAAATGGAGCCGTCGCCGGAAGAAAAACCCCAAACGAAAACAGAAACAGAAGCGGAAATAGAAACGGAAGAAGAAAAATTCTTCCCCGGAGGGTGTTGAAATAAAAATATTTATTTGAACGGTGTTTCATCGACGATTGAAAAGGGAAGTAGCGAAAATCCATACAAAAGAGTAGCGCCGGAGTTCGCCCCTGCCGGTAAGTGGGGCGGTTTTTTAAAAATAAAAAGTTATGAATGAGGAAGAATTATTTACAAAAGGCAATCTGGTTTTTGTTTCAAAAAACGGATGTGTAGTTGGTAGTCTCTATTTTAGAGCTGTTAAAGATGGGAAAGTGTATCGTGGAAGAATAAGGTTATATCACGAACATGGTCCTTCAATTTCTTTTGAGAAAGATCCGGAGGAAGTATGGCAACTTGTTACAGAAGCCGGTTTTGATGCTTATAAATTGAAACGTAGGGATAAAGCAAGTCGAGAAAATGCAATACTTGCTGTGAAAGGAGAAGATATAATTGGAGATTTGGTTCCTGATTTTGATGGAACTATCCGTAAGGCCAAAGGGCGCCATATTTATGAATTATATACACATGGAAGCCATTCTTCTCGTGGTGTTTTGGTTCCGGTAGATAGTGGATGTATCACTTCTTTATCACAAGAACAAATTAAATTGTTAAGATCACAGATATTATTGTCAACAAATGGTAAAGGAAATGCAGAAGGCGATGATGGGAAATATAACAATGATATTGTCAATTTTGCAAATGGTGATATTATTGAATTGACGAATGACAAAAACAAGTATCCTACATGGATTCGACAACGAATAGGTGAATATGGATGTTGACATTGCCCGGCTCACCAGTAAAACCCTGTGTTTAATTTAAATATTCATGTATAAGTCTTGGTCTAATTAAATCACATGAACAGAATAGAAGGAACCTGTAAATTATTGCATGTAGAAAATATGATAAAAGACTTTCGAAGAAAGTTCAACAGCGCATGCATATGACAGTGGAATCTAAAAAAATATTTCTTTGATTTACAGCTGTTTGTGATATATGTGTAATAATTTTCCTCAATAAAATTTGGATAAGAATAAAATAGCTGTACCTTTGCATCCGCTTTCGCGATTTTCCAGT
>JAIRZF010000026.1 GCA_031267385.1 Dysgonamonadaceae bacterium
ATCACGGGCAAGACTTACCACCTGAAACTGGCGGGCTATTCCGATGTTACGGAATATGTCTGGCGTTACACCAACAACGACGTCACGTTCTCTCCCGAAACGGGAACGGTCGGTGAAAACGAAACCTGGGCTACTTTCGGAACATTGTCGGAAGGTACCGGAACGGTTACCGCTACCCTGACCCACCCGTGCGGCACGAGGGAAGCCAGCCGGACGATCCGTGTGACCTACCCGACCGGAATCGAGGATATAACATCCGGTCAGGTTGCAGTTTATCCGAATCCAACGACGGGCGCGATCCGGGTCAGTAACACGGTCGCCAATCAGGTAATCAAAGTTACGGACGTTACGGGTTCTTTGAAAGGGAGCTACAAAACCCAGGACGGTGTGACTACGATCGACCTGACGGGATATGCCAGAGGCGCTTATCTGGTTCAATACGCCGGCAAGACCTACAAGGTGATCAGGAAATAGATGATTTTTTAAACACGGAGTAACACAGAGTTTATTCCACAGAGTAACACAGAGTTTTAAACTCCGTGTTACTCCGTGTTTAAATAAATAAACTCCGTGTTAAAATGTGTCAGCGATGGCGGGAGCAATATTACGTCCCTAATAAATGGGTGATATTACTCATAAATAATTTTACGGAAATAGCTAACAGGATGATTCCAAAAAATTTACGTAGCACATAAATGCCGCCGTCTCCAAACATTTTTTTAACCAGACCCACATTTTTCAAGACCAGATAAACGATGATCATATTGATAGTCAAGCCAATAGTGATGTTGAGAGAACCATATTCAGCCTTGAGGGAAAGAAGGGTGGTAAATGCTCCGGGACCGGCAATCAGAGGGAATATAATAGGGACAAGCGTGACACTTCCTCCCGGACTGTCTAATTTAAATATTTCCACTCCGAAAGTCATTTCAATCGCTACGACAAAAATAACAAGCGATCCGGCGACCGCGAAAGAAGAAATATCTACATTGAACAAACTTAATATCCAATCTCCGACAAAGAAGAATGCCAACAAGATTAGAAAAGAATAAATCGAAGCCTTTTCTGCACTGAACGTACGGTTTTTGTTCTGCAGGTCAACAAAGATCGGCAAAGAGCCGGAAATGTCGATGATGGCGAACAGTACAATGAATGCACTTGCCATTTCTTTGAAATTGAAAATTAAATCCATGTGAGTTTTAAGTTTTAAGTTTTATTTACCGCATAGCGCGTCATTCAAGGCAATTACTGTTTCTGCATAGTGTTCCCGGGCAATAACGAATTGCATATTTACCTGTTTTAAAGATTGACCGAAACATTCAATGTTGATGTTTTTATCGGCCAAAGCTTTAGCTCCACGATAGAGGAATCCCGGGTATGCAATGTTAGTCCCCATAGCACAGACAATTGCAACCGGTTTTATAGTGAGTTGATATACAACTTCTTTCAGTTCTTCAAGCATTTTGTGAATGTGAGGTTTGTCCCAAACGACCATTGTGATGCTGTTGGCATTGGTTGATTTGAGAATATAACTCACTTTGTGGCGTTCCAGTATCTTCATGACTTTGAGGTCATAACCTACTTCGCCTACCATCATGGGATCGTGAACCTCGAAAGCAAGAACATTATTGGTACCTGAAACGATCTCTATCTTGGGTTCGGGAGAGACATAATCGTTGGAAATTAGTGTTCCCGGATGTTCCGGTTCAAAAGTATTTTTGATACGAATGTTGATGCCTGCCAGTTCGAGTGGTTTGGCCGCTTTAGGATGAATTGCTTCCATTCCGACATCGGCCAACTGGTCTGCAATAATGAAGTTGGTTTGTCCTACCGGAATAGATTTATCAATACCGACAAGCCTGGGATCAGCGCTTGAGAGATGGAATTCTTTATGGATAATCGCTTCGTCAGCTTGCAAATCTACGGCGATCTTACTGAAAGTGACTTCCGAATATCCCCGGTCGAAAGCACGCATAATGCCTTCTGTCCCTTTGGTATAACCTGTTGCAATACAAATTGTATTTTTGAAATCAATGTTGCTGAAAGCCTTATGGATACGCTCATCGATGGTCAGAGGTTCATTGTCATTGAATCCGCAAAGGTCGATGAAAGTAGCATTAATACCTTTGTTATTGAGAATATTAACGGAGTTCCACGCAGAATGAGCTTCACCTATTGAAGCTAATATTTCCCTGGCAGCCAGATAAATATGGCCTTTTTCGATATATCCGGAAGCAATAACCGTGTACATTGAATACAGGTAGGTTTTAGCCTGTTTGATCCGGTATTGAATAAAATCGTTCGCTTCTGCGAGATTCAACCCGATGAGTTCAAGTTCTTTATTGATCTCCAAGAGTCTCAGGCAGAGTTCGTCCAGGGCGGAGTCGTAATCTTCGTTATAACGGAACTTAGCATAAACACCCGCTTCTCCGGTTTTTTTATGCTCCAAAAGCCAGTTGGTAACATTATTATAAGCGGAAACAACAAAAATCCTGTTATACATTTCTGTTCCGGTACGATTCCCCTTGATAATGTTATTCAGACAGTCTCCAAATTGAGACATGGAGGTGCCTCCTATTTTTTCTACAGTGAGCATACTACTAGAGTTATACGTTATACGTTATACGTTATACGTTTTACGTTTTACGTTTTACGTTGGGCTTACGCACGACAAAACGTAGAACGTAAAACGTAAAACGTAAAATTTTCAGGGTGCAAAGTTAATAGAAATTGAGGTTTTATGAAAGGATTAGGGAAAAATACTATCTTTGTAAGTCATTTATTCAGTTTGATTGTCGCCATGAATTTATTTTTTTTAATCATATTTTTTATACATACGCTTGTTAATTCTTACATTTTTATGAAAGGATGGCAGGCTTTACCGGCGTCTTTTGTATGGAAATTACTCTACATTGCGATTTTTATTATTTTGTATGGTTCTTTCATTGCGGTGATGGTATGGCGACATACGCTTCCTTTGGGTTTTCAAAGGATTTTGTATGTCATAGGAACTTCATGGCTGGCCTGGATGCTTTATCTGACGCTGTTTTTCCTGCTGACGGATTTTATCCTGTTGCTGAATCGTTTTGTCTGTTTTTTGCCGGATGCGTTGGGTAATGATCCGAAAATAGTTCATCAGATACAGGCAATAAGCGGGTTTATTCTGGTTTTGGCAATAACAACTGTCGGTTATATCCGGTTTTCCAATCCTGAAGTTGAAGAAATACAATTGCAAATTCATAAAAAAGCCGGTTCAAAGAAAAATCTCAGGGTGGTAACATTCAGTGATGTTCATTTGGGTATGACCGTTGGTAAGAATCGTCTTGACCGGTATGTGAAATTGATTAATGAACAAAATCCGGATCTCGTGCTGATAGCAGGCGATGTGGTGGATAATAATCCCAAGTACTTGGACGAGGAACGAATGTACGAGGAGATCAACCGGATCAATGCTCCCCTGGGGATTTATGCCTGTCTGGGTAATCATGAGTATCTGAACGGTATTGATGGCAGTCTGGATTTTTATGCAAAGACAAAGATCAAGGTTTTAAGAGACGACGTAGCATCAATTGATAGTAGTTTTTGGATCATCGGACGGGATGATCACTCAAACACCGGACGCGCCGGATTGTCCGACCTGGTTTCTCGGACAGATTCCCATCAGCCGTTGATTCTGCTTGATCATCAACCCTATAACCTTGAACAAGCGGAGAAAAATGCCATTGACCTGCAGATTTCCGGACATACTCATAACGGACAGATATGGCCGTTTAATTTACTTGTGAAGAAACTGTATGAAGTCGGCTATGGCGCGAAACAAAAAGGAAATACATTTGTTTATACGTCATCCGGATTGGCATTATGGGGGCCTCCTTTTCGTATTGGAACCCAATCAGAGTTGGTTGTTTTCGATATTCGGTTTGAATGATTTTTTTTATTCGTTCCATATTTTTACAGGTACTGCTTAACGCCTTTTTTATTTATCGGATCAGGAAAAGCAGTGTTATCTCATCCCGGTTAAAAAGGATGTTATATGTGATGTATGCACTGGAGATCCTGATGTATTTTGCCGGTTTATTCGCGGGAGAACGCCTTACAGTAGAAGGTTATACGTTGATTCAGAAAATTGCGGGAATCTGGGTGATAGGGCATGTTTATCTTTTTGTATCAGTCCTTATTTTTGACTTCGTCCATTTTATTAACGGAAGATTTTTATTATTTAAGGTGTTCAAGGAGCGCATCATCCGGAAAACAAAGATCTGTTGTTTCCTGATTTTTCTGCTTTTCATCGGCTTTCAACTGTACCGGGGATATGAGAATTATCTTCATCCAAAAATGAAAACAATTCCTTTCACATTCAATAAACCTGGGGATCAGTCTGTAAGCCCTAATGCAAGTTATAGACTGTTGGTAGCTTCCGACCTACACCTCGGATATATTGTCGGCGCGAACCGATTGAGACAGTATGTTGAATTTATCAATAGCCGGAATCCCGATATTGTCGTTATCGACGGCGACCTTATAGATTTTACACTGCGTCCTCTGATTGCAGGAAAAATGGATGAAGAACTTCGAAAGATCAAGGCTCCCAAAGGAATCTTTTTTGTTCCCGGAAATCATGAATATAAGTTCAATCCGGAATTAAAACTGGATTGGATCGCTAAGGCGGGATTTACTATCCTGAAAGATTCGGTAGTTGTAATAGACGATAATCTTACTTTGATAGGCCGGGATGACCGCGTCAATAAAAAGCGTCTTTATATTGAAACGTTGATGTCAAAAGCCGATTTGCAAAAGCCTTGTATTTTCTTTGCTCATCAACCCGGAGATATTATCGACGGATACCGGTACGACATTCCATTGACTGTCTGCGGACATACTCATGGAGGCCAGGTATTCCCTGTGAATATATTGGGAACGCTTGTATATACGAATGTATATGGATTGCAAAAGCACGACGATTCATATTCATACACCACTTCAGGCCTCGGTCTATCGGGTTTTCCGTTACGTATAGCATCCGATTCGGAAATTGTTGTTTTCAACATTGAAATTTATTGATTATCTTTGCAACTCCGTTTTACGTTATACGTTTTGCGGAAATTAATTCAACCAAAATTTGTAATTATGCAGGACTATAAAAAGATTAACGTTTGGAGGGCAGCACATGAATTGACTGTTCGGGTATACAAGATAACAATGCAGTTTCCTAAGAGTGAGGTCTATGCGCTTACGTCACAATTGAGGAGAGCTGTTGCTTCGATTCCAAGTAATATTGCAGAAGGTTGCGGCCGGAATTCACAGGCGGATTTTGCTCATTTTTTGAATATGTCTTTAGGATCAGCGAATGAGTCGTCTTATTTTTTATTATTGGCTAAGGATTTGTCGTATATTCATGAAGATGAGTATCATTTTTTAGAGAATGAAATTGAAAGGATAAAAGCAATGCTTATATCTCTCATATCAAAAGTTCGGGTCATAAAAAATTAAATAAACCCACGTTTTTACAAGATACGCACTCACAAACGTAAAACGTAAAACGTAAAACGTAAAACATAAATGATAACTACAGACCAATTACGTGAAGTGTTGGAGCGCGAGTCCGCGCTGAGGGGGTATCTTTGACATTGATGCAAAGACTATCCAATTAGAAGAGGAGGAACTTCGCACACAAGCTCCCGATTTTTGGGGAGATGCCAAAAATGCGGAGATTCAGATGAAGAAAATCAAGGAAATTAAGTCCTGGATTACCGGTTATAATGAAGTGAAATCCGCTGTAGATGAACTTCAGCTGGCGTTTGACTTCCAGAAAGAGGGTATAACGACAGAAGATGAGGTCGATGAGGCTTATCGGAAGTCGATCGTTTTACTGGAAAATCTGGAGATGAAGAACATGCTCCGTTCGGAAGAAGATCACCTGGGAGCCGTGTTGAAGGTCAATGCCGGAGCCGGAGGTACTGAGGCTCAGGATTGGGCGGAAATGCTTTACCGTATGTACTCCAGATGGTGTGAAAGTAAAGGATATAAGACCTTGGTTACGAACTGGCTCGACGGTGATGATGCCGGAGTTAAAACCGTGACTTTACAGGTAGAAGGCGATTATGCTTACGGATACCTGAAAAGTGAAAACGGGGTGCACCGTCTGGTGAGAGTTTCTCCTTACAATGCCCAGGGAAAACGTATGACTTCATTTACCTCGGTTTCAGTTGTGCCTCTGGTCGACGATTCTATCGAAATTGATGTGAATCCGGGAGATATTACCTGGGATACTTTCCGCTCGAGTGGGGCGGGAGGACAGAATGTGAATAAAGTGGAAACCGGAGTCCGGTTGCATTACGACTACAAAGATCCCGATACCGGGGAGATCAGGGAAATTGTCATTGAAAACACCGAATCCCGTTCCCAGTTCGGAAATAAAGACAATGCTATACGTCTATTGAAATCCCAACTCTACGAAATAGAACTGGAACGCAGGCGTCGTGCTTCGGCAAAGATCGAAGCCGGCAAGAAAAAGATCGAATGGGGATCACAGATCCGGAGTTATGTCTTCGACGATCGCCGGGTGAAAGACCATCGTACGGATTACCAGACCTCGAATGTGGGAGCGGTAATGGATGGCGATCTGGACAATTTCATCAAGGCTTATCTGATGGAATTCGGAGGGGAGGAATAAATATAAATAAAGTTTCTCGCTGTGAGAAACAATAATAATTATATCATGAAAACTTTTTACCTGAAATCTTTATTGTGCGTTTGTTTTGGAGCTTTGATTTTAAACCTTTCGGGACAAACGCCGGTTTATCCTCAGCCTGAAAATACTCTGAGGCTGATGTCTTATAACATCCGTAATGCCAGAGGGTTGGATGAAGTCACCGATTATGAGCGTATTGCGGATATTATTCGTAACGTGTCTCCGGATGTTGTTGCTTTACAGGAAATCGACAGTCTTACGGAACGAAGCGGTAGAGTGGATGTCCTGGCAATCCTGGGTGATCTGGTTAAAATGTATTCCGTTTACGGAGCCTCGATTGATTATCAGGGTGGAAAATACGGAATCGGTATCTTGTCGAAAGAAAAGCCGCTGTCCTGGAAAAGAGTTCCTCTTCCGGGAAGAGAAGAAGCCCGGTCTTTATTGATCGTGGAATTTAAGAACTATATTTACTGTTGTACTCATTTTTCTTTGAATGTAGAAGACCGTCTGACTTCGGCAATGATCCTGAACGATGAAGCCAAATCGTTTAAAAAGCCGGCTTTTGTTGCAGGGGATTTTAACGATAAACCGGAATCTACGGCGATAATAGAGCTGCAGGGACCCTGGAAGATGTTGAATAATCCGAAACAATTCACGATCCCGGCCAATAAACCGAAAGAGACAATTGATTATATTTTTGCGTACAAGCCGGGAAATACATCTTATTCTGTTCTACGACGCAGTGTATTGAATGAACCGGTTGCTTCCGATCATTTGCCGCTCTTTGTCGATGTACGCCTGAGTGTTGGTAAATCGGAAATATTCCGTACGAATCCGTATCTTCAGGATCCGGCAACGGATGCCATGACGGTAATGTGGCATACGAATGTTCCTTGCTACAGTTGGCTGGAATACGGTACGGATACGTTGAATATGCGGCGTGCGCGTACATATATCGAAGGAGAAGTGATTGCAAATACTAAACTGAACAAGATCAGGCTTACAGGTTTGACTCCGGGAACGAAATATTATTACAGGATCCATTCCCGGGAAATCACGTATTATGGGCCTTATTTGAAAGAATTTGGGGAGACTGCAAGTTCAGGAATTGCTTCATTCCGGACTTTGGATGATAAAACCACTGATTTCACGGCTGTTATTTTCAATGATATCCATGATAAATATCCTTTGTTCGACAAATTGTATGCTCATGTAAAAAATATTCCTTATGATATTGTCTTTTTTAACGGGGATTGTATTGCAGATGTTCAAACCGAAGATGTAGCTCTTAATTCTATTCACTATTATGGTAGCAAAATAGGAGCGGATAAGGTTCCAAGCATTTATTTAAGAGGGAATCATGAAACCCGGGGAGGTTACTCCATGTTTCTCTGGAACTTGCTGGAAAGAATGGGAGGACATTCATACGGAGCTTTTAATATCGGTGATACGCGTTTTGTTTTGCTCGATTGCGGAGAGGATAAGCCGGATGAACACCCGGTTTATTATGACCTGAATGATTTCACACAACACCGTAAGGATCAGGCTGAATTTCTGAAAAAAGAAATCGTTTCAAAGGAGTTCAAATCAGCGAAGAAAAAGGTATTGATCCACCATATTCCGGTATATGGGATGGGAGAAGAATCGTACGTCCCCTGTCGTGATCTTTGGGAAAATATTCTGTCGAAAGCCGATTTTTCTGTATGTCTGAATGGGCATACTCATACGTATAATTACATTCCAAAAGGGAAAGAAGGCAATATTTTCCCGGTGATCATCGGAGGTGGAAGTGATGAAAAAAGCGCTACGGTAGCGATTTTGAAGAAAACGGGAAAGGTATTAAATTTGAAAGTTTTGAATGTGGCAGGTGAAATCTTGCTGGATTCGGACTTATAATTAATTTCAAAGATTTTTTTGCCGGTATTTGTAAAAGTCGGGAGAATTATGTAATTTTGCATTCGCTTTTAGCAAATAGCTAAGCAGGTCCCATAGCTCAGTTGGTTAGAGCACCTGACTCATAATCAGGGAGTCCTTGGTTCAAGCCCAAGTGGGACCACAAAGAAACAGAGAGGTTTACAAGAGATTGTGAGCCTCTTTTGTTTTTGGGGT
>JAIRZF010000283.1 GCA_031267385.1 Dysgonamonadaceae bacterium
TGCACGCCCGCCACTTTACCTTGCAACATGCTGTTCACGTTGGAGGAAGTAACGGTTTTCAGGTCTACATCCTTGAGTACGGCGATTGAGCCGGTGATCGAACTTTTCTTTTGGGTACCATAGGCCACAACGACCACTTCGTCCAGGACTTTGGTATCTTCCTCCAGTACAATATCCAACATCGTTTTGTTTTCAACGCGTACTTCTTTCGGGAAAAAACCCAGATAAGATACGATCAATGTCGCATTTTGCGGAACATCCAGGGTAAATTCTCCCCTGCCGTCGGTGACGGTTCCCGTGGTTGGCGCTCCTTTTAGTATAACGGAAGCGCCGACGGCAGTTTCGCCTTTGTCATCTTTAACGACCCCCGTTATTTTCTTTTTCCCTTCCGGCGTTGAATCCGCTTTTTTAGAAATAAGGAGTATGACATTATTATCCTGCTTCTGATAGCTTATTTCGCGGCCCGAGAATAATTGCTTGAGAGTAGAATCGATATCGCCGTTCGTTATTTTCAGCGAAACAAGTTCATCTAACCCTTTCAGGTCGTTGTTATAGAAGAATTTAAAAGGAGTTTTACTCTCAATTTCTTTCAAAACTTCTTTTATCGGCCTATTTTTAATATCAACCGTAACCTGCGAAAATAAACTGCACGACAAGCTCAGCATGAGTAAAACATGCAAGACCCGCATCCAGTACCTAGAAATTTTAAATTCCATAATAGTTTAATTTTTTAATTAATAAACAATAAAGTTCCAACTCAGATTTTCGTCCAATTGTCTTATATACAGTTGCTCAATAGTATTTCACTACCAGGAGTTATTGATTTAACTATTTTTAACCATTCTTTAACCATTCGGAAACTTCAATTCCGGTCGTACAAATAAATAACACCGTCTTCCGTTCTGTAACTGATCGAAGAAGTCAGCTTTATGGCGTCCAATACACTGTTTATACTCGTATTATCGATGGTTCCCGTAAATCGTTGAGTCTCCAAACCGGGATCTTCAAATACTATTTTCACATTGTATATTTGTGAGATCGTTTTCATTATAACTCCCAGGGATTCATTTTCAAAACGAAGATAATCCTGCATCCAATCCATGTAATTTTCGGTATTGATTTTTTCAAGGATCGTTATTTGCGTTGTTTTATTGTAGACTATACGATCGTTGGGAAACATTTCTATTTCTTCTTTCGGAGTTGTCAGTTTTATTTTCCCGGAGGTTAAAACGATCGAAATATGGTCTTCGACCTGGTATGCTTTCACATCAAAACTTGTTCCTAAAACCTTAATTTTTATATCTTTACATTCTACGATAAAAGGTTTTTCCGGATCATATTTCACATCGAAGAACGCTTCTCCTTCCAGTTTAAGAGACCGGTCTTTCAGGTTATAATTACTGTCGTAAATGATCTTTGAACCGGAATTTATTACGACTTTACTTCCTTCAGACAGCGTCAGACTCGTTTTTTTTCCCTGGCCGGCGACAATTTCAAAAGATTCTATTTTTTGAGGTTTTAAGTACAGCTGTGCGCAGAATACAAGGATAAGCAAAACTGCCGCAACATCAATAAATCTTTTCAGATCAAGTTTGAAATTCCGGAAAGAAAAACGGGATGTATGAGGCGTACCATAACCTGTTTGAGTATTATAACCCGTCTGAGAACGTATGTTTTCCAATAGCTTCGCTTTTATCTCCGACTCAATCGTATGGGAGGAACTCATGATCTGATTTTCCATCCATTCGTTGAGATTCGCATCCTGTTCCAGAAACGATTTTAATTGTAAAACTTCGTCCGGAGAAGCTTCCCCCGATACATACCGTTCAAATATATGCAAACAAACAGCTTTATTCATATGTACATAATTTAATTCTATGTTTTATACAGAAGACTCTCAACAATCCGCTATTTCATTTCATTTAATTAACAAATAAAAGTATACGTTAACAACATTATCATTTTAAGGTCATAATATACCGATAAGTGTTTTTTCATAAAAGACACCGCTTTCGACAATTGAGATTGGACGGTGCTTTCCGATATTTGAAGCTGTTCTGAGATTTCTTTGTTCGATAGCATTTTTTTCCGGCTCAAAATGAACACTTGTTTCCTTCCCGGAGGCAATTTTTCTATCAGGCAGTCGACATATTCTTCCAGCAGGTTTTTATCTATTTCTTTTTCCGTGACGTTGTCTATTTCGGAGCAATATTTCAGGATATAATCTTTATAAACGTATTCCACCATCTGATGCTCATACTCATTTATCAGCATATTTTTGGCGATCGTACACAAATAAGAAAGAAAGGACTTATCCGGGTCCAGACAAGCGCGTGTTTCCCATATCCTGATAAAAGTGTTTTGAACTATTTCTTCCGTCAGATACGTATTTCCGGAAGAGCGTTTCAGAATGAAATTGTATAATCTGCCCCCGTATTGATGGAACAATTTCTCAAAGACTTCCGGAGAACCATTCCGAAGTTTCAATAAATCATTCTTTTCCGACCGGTAAGACATCTTGTTTTATTTTTCAGTTGTTTTTGCTTCCTGCCAATATTCCTCCATCTCCTCCAAACGAATATCTTTCAAAGATTTTCCCTGTTCTTTTA
Organism: Dysgonamonadaceae bacterium; assembly: GCA_031267385.1. Classification (GTDB taxonomy): domain Bacteria; phylum Bacteroidota; class Bacteroidia; order Bacteroidales; family Azobacteroidaceae; genus BNXB01. Next base: position 2,610 of record JAIRZF010000283.1, read on the forward strand.
CTTTCTGTTCCATGTAATTAAAGCGATGGATGAATTTTTGATTTGTACGCTCCAAGGCATTGTCCGGGTTGATTTTATAGAGACGCGCCGCATTGACCAGGCTAAAAAACAGGTCTCCGAATTCACCCTCCATACGATCCTGATCCAGGGTATGAATTTCTTCTTTTAATTCCATGAATTCCTCCTGTACTTTATCCCATACATCTTCTTTTACGTTCCAGTCGAATCCGGCGTTACGGGCTTTATCCTGAATCCTGTGGGCTTTAGGAAGGGATGGTAACGACGCCGGAACGCCCTCCAGCACGGTTTTGTTGCCCCCTTTTTCTTTCAGTTTGATTTGTTCCCAATTGTGTTCCACTTGCCCCGCCGTTTCCGCTTCGACCGAACCAAAGACATGAGGATGCCTGAAAATCAACTTATCGCAAATGGCGTCACAAACATCTTTGATATCAAAAGCCCCTTTTTCTTCTCCTATTTTTGCATAGAAAACGATGTGGAGCAAGACGTCTCCCAGCTCTTTTTTAATTTCGCTATTCTCATTGTTAATGATCGCTTCGCACAATTCAAACGTTTCTTCAATGGTATTCGTCCGGAGACTTTCATTGGTTTGTTTTTTGTCCCATGGACACTTTTCTCTCAGTTCGTCCAGGATATCTAATAACCGGCCGAACGATTCTGTTTTTTGTATTTTGGAATGTTTCATGTGAGGGAGTTAAAAGGAGTTAAAAGAAGTTAAAGGGAGTTATAAGAATTATGGGAGTTAAAAGGAGTTAGAAGGAGTTAGAGGGAGTTAGAGGGAGTTAGGGGGAGTTAGAACTAATTGATAATTGACAATTGACAATTGATAATTGACACCATTATCTCCTTGTAACTTCCTCTAACTTCCTTTACCTCCCTCTAACTCCCTCTTCTCCTAACTTCCTCTCCGGATTTTTACTCCGATTGCATTTTCAACGGGTTTTTCGCTGATCAGAGCCAGGTATCCGCCACCTCCGGCTCCGGCGAGTTTCCATGCCAAAACATCATTTTTATAATTATCAATTGCTTGTTGTACTTTCTCCGGTTTCATTGCGGGAAACATTTTCACTTGGGCGTTGAACGAATCGAGGTATCCTTCGGCAAATGCTTTCAGATCTTTTTTCAGGATGGCATTCCAGGTGCGATCGGCTGCAGAAGCCAGGGCTTCTACATTTTCTTTTGTGATACAAGTCTCTTTCAACAGGTCTAAATCCTGTTCGCGCGGCCAGAGTAAAACTAAAAAAATATGACTTTCCAACCAGGTCAAAATGTCTTCATCATATATCGATTCTATTTTTTCCGGCCAATATTCATTGTTGTAATAATGACGGTTCAAGCCGGGCATGCAAATTCCTATCGAATCCTGTGCTCCTGAAATTTCTTTTTTCCCGGGGCCATTCTCATACCTGAATAATAATTCCGCTAATTTTTCCGGATGCATCGGAGGTAATTCGTACGGCCACAACCGGGCGGCGGCATTCCGGGTGGAAGTAGACATCCCGCAACGTTCATTGAACTCGATCACCGGCTCCAAAGAAATCGTCAGCGCCCATCCCGGATGTAGCCCGGAAACGTATGGCTGATCAATCCACGTTCCGGCCAGGTCGAGCCGGTAAGGCAATCCGGAAGAAAGAGACCCTCTCAAAGAAGTGGTAGAACGGGCTGGTAACTCCCCGTCAGGTATTCGCTTCAAAATCTTATACTCGATAGACAATTCCTTACAGATCGCCTCTTTTGCCGGAGAATGACCGTCTTCATTGACAATAAAAATGTCGGGATGAAACCGGCGCAGATCTTCTGCAAAATCCATGATCCCGGAACCGGAATTGACCCAGGCGCCGGTGACATGACGTATCGAACGCACCATGTAAAGCCGCTCCTGCTCACTATTCACAGTGGAACGCCCCTTCAGATCCAAAACAGTGCTGTCCGATCCAATGCCGACATACAACTCCCCATAGGAAGCCGCCTCCCTGAAAAAAGCGACGTGTCCGCTATGAAGCAGGTCATAACACCCGGAAACAAATACTTTCTTTGACATACGATTATACGTTTTACGTTTTACGTTATACGTTATACGTTTTACGTTTGGCTTACGCACGACATGCGTTTACCGTAGGCTCATACCGCAGGCTCATACCGTAGGCTCATACCGTAGGCTAAAGCCTACGGTTAATAAAGTACTGTCCCTGCGGGACAAGTACAAACATCGTGCGTAAGCCAAACGTATAACTCCCTCTAACTCCCTCTAACTCCTTCTAACTCCCTCTTCCTGTATTCCTCCACTCCCTTTTTCAGGAACTGAAGATATTTATCCACACTCTTGTCGTAGGCATACGACGGGCTGATCGGTTTTCCCTCGTTATTCAGCAGCACGTAGAATGGCTGGGCGTTGGCTCCGAATTTGCTTCGTTGCAGGTAGCTCCATTTATCGCCCACTGTTTTCAATTTGCGGGTTTTACCATATTCGTTGACCGTGATGACTTCGGGAAGCTTTTCCTTGTTGTCTACATAAAGTGAAATAAGGACATAATCGTTGTCGATGGTATTTTTAACGCGGGCGTCGGACCAGACCGCCGTTTCCATTTCACGACAATTGACGCAACCATGTCCGGTAAAATCGATCATGACAGGTTTTCCCTGTTTTTTAGCATATTCCATCCCCTCTTCATAATCATGGTATTTCGGACGAACCTCTCCGTCATACAAACTGAAATCCTGAGTGTAAAGGGGCGGAGAAAAGGCGCTGATCGCTTTCAACGGCGCTCCCCAAAGTCCGGGGATCATATAAACGGCAAATGCAAACGACAGGATCGCCATAAACAAACGCGGAACCGGAACGGTGTTCAAATCACTGTCGTGAGAAAACTTGATCTTCCCCAACAAATAGACTCCCAGCAACGCAAAGAGTACGATCCAGAGAACCAGAAACACTTCCCGGTCGAGAATTCCCCAACCATAAGCCAGGTCGGCGACAGAAAGAAATTTCAAAGCCAGTGCCAATTCAAGGAATCCGAGTACAACTTTCACGGAATTCAACCATCCTCCGGATTTCGGCATGCTCTCCAGCCACGACGGAAAAACAGCGAACAAAGCAAACGGTATGGAGAGAGCCAAGGCAAACCCAAACATCCCGATCGCAGGCCCCATCAAACTTCCCTGCGACGCCGCTTCAACCAGCAAAGTCCCTATGATCGGACCTGTACAGGAAAATGAAACAAGCGTCAACGTGAAAGCCATAAAGAAAATACTCAACAGACCGCTTGTCGAATCGGCTTTCCGATCCAGTTTTGTCGTCCAGGAAGCCGGTAAAGTCAATTCAAATGCTCCGAAAAACGAGATCGCAAACACGACCAGCAAAGCAAAGAACAGAAGGTTGAAAATAGCGCTTGTAGATAATTCATTCAGAGCGCTCGCACCGAAAATCACGGTAATCAGTAAGCCCAGTATCAAATAGATAACAACAATAGAAGCCCCATAAGTAAACGCATCCGTGATTGCTTTCGCCCGGTTTTTCTTGGAACGTTTCAGGAAAAAACTTACCGTCATCGGGATCATCGGCCAGACGCAAGGAGTTAACAAAGCGATAAGACCGCCTCCAAATCCGGCAATCAGGATCATCCACCAGTTATCCTTGTTGGAACCCTGTTCCCCGTAAGCTTTCAACAGCTCAATTGCAGGTTCCCATAAATCAGACGCATTCCCCGGGATTGCCTGAGACTCATTCACTGTTTCCACGACTGCGGCATCATCAGGTACAGCCGGATCCGCAATTTTCGCCTCCTCTATTTCGGGAGATCCCTCTTTTACCGCAGTTCCCGTTGTTGCAGGAAGAACCGTCATCAATTTTTCCGGAAGATTTTTCGAGGTAAACTCAAACTCTTCCGTAGTCGGTGGAAGACAACTCCTGTCGTTACAGACCTGAAATTCAACACTTCCCGCAATCTTGAAACGAGCAGGATCCGTTACTTTGAATTTTTGTTTGAAAACCACGGATCGTTCATACCAGCGCAGATCCATTTCAAACTGCTTGTCGTATTTTACAACAGGTTTCGTTGTTGCGGTAACTTTTCCAATAAGTTCAACACCTTTCAGCTCTTCAAAAGCGAAGACAGTTGAATTCGGCCCTCCTTTCGGGAGATTTATATCGTAAAGATGCCAGCCTGCATCGATAGTCGCCTCGAAAGTAAGTTCACTCTCTCCATTCAGGCCAAATAGCCATTTCACAGGATCCTGTATCTGAGCCGGGAGGCTCATGCTCAAAAAGAGCAGTGGAAAAATTAATTTCAATATTCTCTGCATAATAAGTTATTTAAGAGCGCAAAGTTAATATTTTCAATTGTAAAATAAAATAACCTGCCCCCAAACATGTTCACGCCCAAACCGGACTGGCAAAACAGGATTTACCCTTAAGGCAAAATCAATCGGAAAAATGATTTTCACTTCGGGGACAGAGGCAAAAACAGTTGGAAAAACGATTTGCACTTCGGGGACAGAGGCAAAAACAGTTGGAAAAACGATTTGCACTTCGGGGACAGAGGCAAAATCAATCGGAAAAATGATTTGCACTTCGGGGACAGAGGCAAAAACAGTTGGAAAAATGATTTGCACTTCGGGGACAGAGGCAAAACCAATTGGAAAAATGATTTGCACTTCGGGGACAGAGGCAAAATCAATCGGAAAAATGATTTGCACTTCAGGGACAGAGGCAAAA
>JAIRZF010000317.1 GCA_031267385.1 Dysgonamonadaceae bacterium
AACTTTTGGATTATCTTTGGATGTAAATTTGCAGTATGATTAATGAATATTTCATTCCAAATTTTAAAACGAAATTATTATGAAAACGTTAAGAAAGTTGTCGTTAAAAGCGATGGAGACAGATTTACAAGCATTGAAAAATCCGGAAAAGATTTTGGGAGGAGATGATATTACTTATTTTTCCGATGGGTGGAAATTGGTAAATACTTTAAATGGGTACTATTACATAGATCCCAATGGTGAGGTGCATCTTCCAGAAGTCGTTGTTTATGCTTACCCTGGTGGGACTCGCTATAATAATGTAAAAGAATATAGAGATGAATATCAAACCTCTGGATATGTGACTGTTCTAAATAGGATTGTAGGTCTGGTCGGGGGAATTGGGGGTGATGTTTATAATGCAATATTTGATGTTTATAATTGGGAACACAACAACGCTTTACAATGGCTGCAAAATAATATGGAAGGACAAAGTTATTGGGTGAGAGAAGAGAATGGTTCTGTCAAGATATATGATCTTTCCGGGAACCAAATATATGGACATCAATAACCGTAAAATAATATTATTTTTATTCAGCCACATGACACAAAAGCTACTTTTCCCAATTATTATCTTTCTAATGTTCTGCTTTTTATGCGGATGTAGTTACTTTGAAACGCTTACCGTTGCAGAGGATGATCGGTATGATCTCAATTTTAATTATGTTAATGACAGTACGGATTTTAAATGGTTGAGTTATCTTTCAATGTCAAAAATGTCCATTGATTCGACAATAACAGTACGGGATAAACACCCGTTGCTTTTCAGTCAGCAAGTAGGGAAGTATAGATATTATCCCATCATTCTTAATCTTGTACAAACTTTTGCTCTGCCGGATTCGGACTATAAGGAAGTTTCCATACGGATAAAGACCAAAACTTATCATATTCAATCGGCGTGTATGAAGGTTTTTTGTTACGACAAACAATATCAACTTTTATGTGAAGATTCTGTTGATATAGATCATGTTTTTTGGAAAACAAGCAGTCTGACTTTACAATCACCAAATATACATTTGATAAAGGTTTTTGTAGAATGTTACGGCAAACCGGTCACTAAAAACCAAAAAATATGGATGGACAGGATGGAGATTACAGTGGATGGAAAAGATATCAATCAGCTTCCCTTAAATGATTTGTATACGATGGATAAAGAATTTTCCATCGACGAGGAACAAATTCATTTGTTTCGTCCCGATAACTTCGGGATTCCGGTAGATTGTTTGAATGGGAAAAAGATTATCGCTTTGGGAGAAAGCATACATGGAAGCGATAGTATCAATAAAATAACCGTACAGGTTATAAAAGACCTGGTGCTCCATGCCGATTGTAAATTGGTTTTATTTGAAGGTTGTATTGATAACTGTTTGCTTTGGGATGCCTATATTACGGGACAGGCTGTCGATACGACAATTAACCGTATCAGCGAGGAGATAAAAACAATTGTTTTTTCCGATATTGAACTGGTAGATTTATTGGTTTGGCTCAGGAGCTATAATTCGGATAAAAAAGAAAAAGTACGATTTATGGGGATTGATTTTCACGGTGGAAATAATCAGTGGGCGCCTGTTGCCGATTATCTGCTTACTTATTATCGGTCTGAATATGCCGACGAATTTCTTTCAGTATTGGGCTGTTTATGGCACTGGGGAACCTTGGATCCTCTCAAAGCTTTACAAACATTCCAGGAGAAAGCCTGTTTCAAAACCTTGATGTCTCCAACCGATTATGAGATGTTGGTAGACGTATTGACTCAATTCGTGGAGGTGGATAATTCCCGTAAAAAAGAACCATATGCGAGTTTGAAAATGATACAGAATCGGGATTCCATTATGTATCGGAATGTAAAAAGGGGGATTGATTTATACCTGAAAGATGAAGAAAGAGCAGTCATTATTTCTCATTATGGACATGCAGGTCGTTCACCCGGAAGGGTTGAAAAAACTTCTATGGGTTATTTTTTGAATAAAACATACAAGGATGCTTATTTTCCGGTTGGGATATTTGTTGGTGAAGGTTATGCCGGTGTGAAAGATGCTCTGCGTGAAGATACGGTTTCCTTTCGATTAGTTCCTCCTCCGATGAACAGTTTGGAAAAAATGTGCAGGGAAATGCATACCGGGAGTTTTTATGCATCAACGTCCGTATTGCCCAACGAGGCTTTATTCACAAGAGAAGTTGGTTCTAGTGGAGTCAATCCCCAGTTTGTATACAATTATCCTAAAATGCAGTGTGACGGGTTTATTTTTATCAATAGCGCTCCCTGTTGCCCAGGTGAATTTATAGATAAAAACGAGCTTCGTATTGATTTGGAAACGAAAACCAGACGTGCCCAGAGAGATAAAAAAAGGATACTAGAAAAGAATTTGAATGGTTTTTATTAGTAGAGGCGACCCTACGTGGTCGTCCCAATACGAAGAATCCACATTCACTCCCTCCGAAGAAACCCTCTATCAGGGTTGATTTTTTCATAGCATCTCAAAAAAGGAATTAACCTATTTTTTTTTGATTTTTAGAAAATATTTTTTAATTTCAGCGCGGAAATTAATCGAATATATGGTAGGGATAAGCAAAAAAAGTCTAAAACAAGGATATGTATAACTTTTAATAATTATTCTTATGGTAATTTGGTCTGGACGGGGAATTATCCCTGTATTGGTTTTTTTTCTATTTTTGGTTGTTTGTAATTTCATTTTTCCGGAAGAACATTGGGATTATGGAGTTGTCAGTAGTTTATTTGCTACAGGTATCTTTTGTTGGTATTTTGGAAATAAATGGAACAATAAAGAACAAAGAGTTTTAATAGATGAGCAAACCGGAAAGAAATTTATTCTAAAAAACAACCATTCATTGTTTTGGATACCGGTACAGTATTGGGGAATTATTTGTGCTATATTAGGGATAATAGTATTATTCCAAAACTCGATTCCGTTAGCCCTTATAGCTTTGATAATACTCGTATCTTATAGCGTTTTTAATGTTTTAAGAAATAAAAAGGATTTGTAAATGCCGGGTTACACGGTCATGAATAAACAATGATTGATGGGAAATAGTAAAATAGTGAAAACTTTTAATATTAAGCCAAGAAAAGTTTGGAAAGCATTATTGTTTTCTTTGTTTCTCCCATGTGTCGGACAAATTTACAACGGAGAGTGAAAAAAATTCTTAATTTTATTCACTTGTATTCTCTTTACCCCAATAATTTTTGCCATTACAAAATTGACAACAACATTTTACGGCAATGTTGCTTCTTTCTCAATCTTCATTGGGCTAATCTTGTATTCGATTATTGACGCGTGTATTTCTGCTAAATCACTGAAAAATTATTCCCCCCAAAAATTCAATAAATGGTATTTCCATTTTAGTTTTGGAATTATAATTTTATTTATTGCCTGGTTATTTCTCAAAAGTCCTTTGAGTATTAGAAATGACTATGTTCGATATTTCAAGATACCAATGACAATAGCAAATGAACCTACCATTCGAATGAGCGATTATATAGTGGCAAATATGCAGGCTTATAAAAACTGTTCTCCCGATTATGGTGATATTGCAGTCTTTAGTAAAGATAATGGTTTTTACATCTATCGTATTGTGGGAAAACCTAATGACACATTGAGTGTTCAGAATAATTTTTTAATAATAAACGACAAGCCGGTTAATACATTATTTATCAAAACCAAAGAAATAAATAGTTCTCAGATTGATGAATACCGAGAACAATTACCCAATGGGCGAGAGCATCTGATCTATAAATTCAAACAAACTGAAGATTCTAAAATGACAAATGTCGATTGTCTGATTATTCCGGAAGACAGTTATTTTCTGATGGGCGATAATCGCGATAATGCATATGATAGTAGATATTTCGGATTTGTTAAAAGAGACCAAATTATCGGAAAGGCAACCTGTATCCTTTTTGGAGTATCATTTGACAGAGTAAATACAGATCTGAACGTAAATTGATTTTCCTGGTTCTACCATAATTCCTCAGTTCATATTCCCATAAAAGCCGACCTCCATTCACGTAGCATGTTTCGGTGAACCTGGATATGTTATACCTACTGCAGCGCCTGTAAAACTTCTTCCTCTTCAATTTTATCCATAAAAGGTTTGATTTCGTACAGCTTTTAAAAAATAAACCTTTTGTGAATAAATATCCCCCCTCCTTTTCTGATAGAATGTGGTTATTTACAAGGATAATTAGAAATTTATTCATGTACCTTAAAAAATGAATTGCCTATGAGAATTCGCTAAAAACTTAATCTTGATTACAAACGCTTTATTTTAATTTACAAATTATAACAAATTATACATTTATGGAAAGTATGAGCTTAAAGAAATCATTTCTTTTTTTGATTTTTGCGGTAATTTTATTTTTCTCTTGTAATAACGATGATAAAATAGACATTCCGCAGATATCTTCTTTCGACATTGTAGAACAAGCCTGTATGGCCGATAGTGTGCCGTTTTCTGTGACCGTAAACGCCGACTATCCCATGAACAGCGTACGGATACAGTTCTACTCGAATAATGAAAAAGTTTCGGAAAGAATTATTCCGGTAAACAAATCGGAAACATGCAGCGGGAAATTGTATGTGCCGTTTGTGAAAGGAATAGACGATGGAATATCGGAAGTACGGATCATCGCAAAGAACAAAAATTTCGATTATTCTACCAAATCCGTCTCACTTCAAATTGTACGTCCGAAATTTCCCTATCTGACCTTAAAAACGGCTTATGGCGATTTCAGGATGGAACAGGTGCCCGGAGAACTTTATAAATATGCCGTGGATTATGCATTTCCAGTTCAGGAATTCAGCGGCATCATCGAAGCTCCCGCTTATGGCGACAATGGTAATTCCTTTTATTTTGGAGGACTGACGGTTAAGGAAAATGCCTTACCTGTCGACTCTATTTTGTTTCTCACCGACTTGCCTGTGGGCGAACTTTATACGGTATCGTTTGATATTCGTTCCTATGATATCGAACCGTTTGTGAAACCTTCGTTCGATGGCGTCGAATTTCCCGACTACGCAGACGGTCTGGCTGTTGTTGAAAAAGACTTTATCCAGGATCGTCAAATCCAGATCCGCGGATTTCTGGATATTGCCGAATGGTGGATCGATCCTACATTCTTCGACACTGACGCCGATGGCAGCTACAAATTCAGAGCTGCGAATGGAAAATACCGCGTGACTGCCGATTCCAACCTCAAATTCTTCCGGATAGAACCAATGAATGGCAATGTATTGGCCGATTTCGATCCCGTCGCCAAAACAGGAGGCCTGTGGGTCAATGGAGGAATAGGAGATATGGGTAACTTGCCTAATCCTTTGGGTATACCTTCTTATGAAACAAACGCCTGCTTGTGGGATCCTGCAAAATCTTTTGCCATGGCGCCTATGGGTAATGGTATTTATCAGGTGAAACTGATTTCCGAAATGACGATAAGACAGAGCACGTCCGGGAATACCGTTGGTATCGCTTTTTACCAAAACAGCCGGTCGTTGAACAATCCGGTCATGTTGAATCTCGTGCAAACTTTGTATGGTAATCCCGGAGTCGAGGACTCAAGCGGAGGAAGTGAACGATTTATGTTGAAAACTTCTCCAAATGCCTATAGCCAGGGGTATTATATCGCGACCGGAAGTAATCGGGCGCTTGGAGGAGGACAGAAGTACGTCTTTACTCTTGATACAAATTATTCTCCGGTACAAGTGAAGATTTCCAGAGAAGAACAATAATTTCATAATCTATGATATGACCATTAAAAAACAAATTATGTACATATGAAAATAAGAAAAACAATAAGTAATTATGCAAGGCGTTTGTCATCCCACATGCTATCCCTTGCAATGTTTCTATTCTGTATGACATTCAGCTTACATGCCCAGAGTAACCGTATTTCCGGTTTGATTACAGATGGTAATGGCGATCCTTTGATTGGCGTTATGGTTGTAGTGAAAAATACGACTACCCGCGGAGTTACCAATATGGAGGGGCGTTATGCTATTGACGCTAAAGCAGGAGATATTCTGGTGTTCAGTTATCTTGGATTCGTTACGGAAGAACGCACCATACAGAGGAATGAAACCGGTATCAATATCCGCATGGTTGAAGCATCCCAGGATTTGGGAGAAGTAGTGGTCGTTGGTTACGGGCAACAAAAGAAAGAGAGTGTGGTTGCCTCTATCAATACCATAACAGCCAAGGAACTATCCGTAACCGGACGTGGTTTGTCCAATTCGTTGGCAGGGCAATTGGCGGGTATTATCGCCATTCAGCCTTCAGGTGAGCCGGGATACGATGATTCTAATTTCTGGATTCGTGGTGTAAGTTCATTTGCCGGAGGTACGAATCCCCTGATTATAATTGACGGTATCCCGCGCAGCAAGACCGATATGAGTAATATCCCCGTCGATGAGATAGAAACATTTTCCGTGTTGAAAGACGCTTCGGCGACGGCTGTATATGGGGCTGAAGGAGCCAATGGAGTCGTCTTGGTCACTACCAAACGCGGACGTGCACAAAAAACGGCGATTACGTTTAACGTACAGCGCGCCGTCCGTACACCGCTTCGAGTCCCTCATTCCCTGGATTCTTACCGCACATTGAGCCTGTATAATGAGGCTACGTGGAATGAAGTTGGAAACCCGCTTGCCGGATGGCTTCCTACTTACGACGATGAAACGCTGGAGAAATACCGTGTAGGAACAGATCCCGATCTTTATCCCAATACGGATTGGCTGGATATGTTGAAAGATCACACCAATGTGGGACGTTATACCATAAACTTCAGAGGAGGAGGAGACCGTGTGAAATTCTTTGCTTCAGGAGCTTATTATGAAGAAAATGGATTGTATAACAGCAATACGATAGAAAATTATGACGCCAATCTGAAATACGAACGTTATAACCTGCGTTCCAATATAGACATGGAACTGACCAAAACCACAAAGATGTCTATAGATTTGTCGGGCTATTTTGTAAAGCAGAATGCGCCGATGACGACAGCCGATAATTTGTGGAGTATTATATCCATGGCTCCGAGGTATCTTTTCCCGATGGTGTATTCCGACGGTACTTTTGCCGAACATCCCGTGTATTCGGCCGGTTCGGTTGGCACTGCGGAAAGAGCGAATCCGTATAATCTGTTAAATAATATGGGATATACCAAGAATTGGGAAGTTACCGTTCAATCGAGGGTCAATCTGGTACAAGATCTGGATGTGTTCACAAAAGGTCTTTCCTGGCGTGGAGCCATTAGTTTCGACGCCGTTACGCAAGGACGCCTCAACAGAACCAAAGAAGCCAATTCTTTCTTTGCTACGGGGCGGGATGCCGAGGGAAATCTGACCTATAACCAGATCCGGGCGGGATCCGCATTGTCTAATCCTGTGGCGTCGTCCAATTCCGGAGAACGAAAGGTATACATAGAAACTGCATTTGATTATAAACGTGTTTTTAACGAAAAACACGATGTTACAGGATTGATCCTGTTCAATCAGAAAGAAACTCAATACCAGACACGAAGCAACGGGCTGGAAATGCTTCCGTACAGGAAACAAAGCATAGTAGGCCGGACTACCTATGGTTACGACGGACGTTACCTGCTCGAAGCCAGCATGGGTATGACCGGTAGTGAAAACTTTGCGGCAGGTCACCGTTGGGGCATTTTCCCGGCTGTTGGTTTGGCCTGGTGGGTAAGTCACGAACAATTCTGGAAAAATATTGAAAAGACGGTCAATAAACTGAAATTCCGTGTTTCATACGGTAGAACGGGAAATGATGTCCTTTCCAGCGATATGTCGCGCTTCCCCTACCGTGAACGGGTAGATGAAGGAAGTTCGGGTTATAATTTTTCGTGGACGGGAGGATCCGGAGTGTCTAACAACGGACAGGGATCCGGCAGTCCCGGGAACGGTATTATAGAAAGTGATTATGCAACGCCTGCGCTTAGCTGGGAGATTGAAGATAAGTTCAATACCGGTATTGACGTCGGGTTTCTCGAAGGACGTATAGATGCAAGTATCGACTATTTCTTCAATGAGCGTTACAATATTCTTATCCGTCGTCAAACCATTCCGACTGCAGCCGGCTTGCGTGTCAATCCGATGCAAAATTTCGGCAGAACCCGGAATCAGGGTGTGGATCTTAATGTTATCGCCAAACAGGCTGCCGGCGACGTCATGCTTACAGGCAGATTTAACTACACATACACCAAGAATAAGGTACTGGAATATGATGAAATACCTCAGTCGTATGATTACCAGGCTTATACGGGGCAAAGCATTGGCCAGCCAAGCATGTACATAGCCGAAGGTTTGTTTACCCCGGATGATTTCATTATTACTACGAATATAAACGGGTCGGAAAACTACGAGTTGAAACCGGGTATTCCCGATCCGGGATTGACGGTAGCTCCCGGTGATATCCGTTACCGCGACCTGAACGGAGACGGCAGGATAGACAGTTACGACCAGACATATCTGAATGGATTTTATCCGACCAATACTCCGGGAATTGTATACGGGTTCGGTTTGTCGGCCGAATGGAAAGGATTCAGTATAGGAGCATTTCTCCAGGGCGCTACCCGGATTTCAACTTATCTGCTGAACAAAGTGGAAAATTTTTATCCGTTTCAACGTTCCATTACTGATGCTGCATTGCGTGAAGAAGCGATGGATCGCTGGCGTTTCGAAGATCCATACAATCAGGATGTGTTGTTCCCCCGGTTGCGTACCGCAGGCAACAGCAACAATACGAGAGCAAGTACATGGTGGTATCGCGACGCTTCTTATTTGCGTTTGAAAAACGTGGAAATCGGTTATCTGTTCAACTCTGATGTGGTGAAAAAGATGAAACTGGAAGGTATAAGGCTCTATATTCAAGGAGAAAATCTTTGCACATGGGATAACGTGAAGTTTTGGGATCCGGAAGTAACAAACCGTTCGGGTGCGCGCTATCCGATAAGTTCTACCTGGACATTTGGTTTAGATGTAACTTTTTAAATAAAATATCAATATGAAAAAAATAGATAAATTCCTTTTTTATATTTTTATAGCAGGAACAGTGTCGTTTTCTTCCTGTAGCGATTATCTTGATGTATCAAGTGAACTCACAGACAACCTGACTATTGACGGCGTATTCGAAAATTCCGGTTATACCAAGCGTTGGCACGGCAATATATTCAATTGTATCATAGAATATTCGAAAAATGCATCCTCTGCCGATGCCATGAGTAATCCGTGGGCGGCTATTTCAGGAGAACTGGTCTGTAATTTTGCACGCAATACGATGGTAACCGGATATACCCCGGCAAGTGCGGGCTATCACCGCTGGGCAACACAATATACGTATATTCGTCAGGCATTGATATTCCTGGAACGGGTACATCCCATAGGAGACGCCTCATCGGGCAGTTCCCGACTTTCCGAACAGGATGTGCTCCGGATGAAAGATGAAGCTAAATTCTTGATTGCGTATGCTTATTTTACATTGTTTGAATTGTATGGGCCGGTACCTTTAGTTACGGATATTGCAGATCCGGAAGATCAGGGTATTGATTATGCCCGTGCACCGGTGGACGAAGTCATTAATTATATCGACGGATTATTGGCGGAGATCATTGCGGAAAATAATCTTGCAACGACGATTAAAACCGGCAATGCAGGTAATCCGTACAATTTGGGAGAAATGGTGCGTCCTACGAAGTTAACGGCTTATGCACTACGCGCTAAATTGTGGGTATATGCCGCCTCGAAACTTTTTAACGGTGGTTTTTCGGAAAGTTTATCCATCGTAAACAGAGATGGCGCGCGACTTTTCCCGGATTATGATCCCAATAAATGGCAAATAGCCAGGCAGCGATTGGAAGAATTTTTAAACTATGCTCATTCCCTTGGACATAAGCTACACGAAGAGTTTTACACTTCCGGGCCGAATGTAGGGGAACTTAATCCTCATGAATCCGTTTACCAGGTATTTCAGGTGTACAATGATGAAATTATTTGGGCTACCGCTTATAACGATTACAGTAATCCGAACAATCAGGAGCGTCGTTCAAATCCTGTAAATCTTTATGCAAGTCCTTCAAATTTTGCCAATATATGTATCTCACAGGAATCGGTAGATGCATTTTTCATGGATAACGGACTGACAATTTATGATGCGAGATCCGGTTATCAGGAAAATGGATTCACGACGGTGAATAATCCTACACACGTGAATAACCATGCCGATCCCGATATTTTTAATATGTATGCAAATCGTGAACCGCGTTTTTATGCCACAGTCGGATATAACGGTAAGAGTTGGCACATTCATGCCAATGAGCACAACAATCCGGACGGTATTTTCTACCAGTGGTATGGCCGTGGCAAACCATCCGGTATTGCAGGCGGCGAAAATTGGCCTCGTTCGGGTTATATGCTTTATAAATTCAAGAATCGGCGCATAGCACAGGGGATCACCTCCATCAACATAGCAGGAGCGCCCGGTACCCCGTTTACGGTTTACACATCATGGTCTCGTCCGTCTATTTTACTCCGTCTGGCGGATTTCTATCTCTATTATGCGGAAGTCCTGAACGAAATCGATCCAAGTGATCCGAGAATTGTTGAATATCTTGATCTGGTAAGGATACGCGCCGGGGTGCCGGGGTATGCAAATATGCGGGATACCGGTGTCAAAACAGGAGTTATCGGCAATAAGGAGGCGCAGTTCAAGGCTATCGTACAAGAACGTCATGCCGAACTTTTGGGTGAAGGACAACGTTGGTTTGATATGCGTCGCTGGATGATTTGCGATCCCGATGCGGCAAATCAACCGGATAATGGCGGCGTCGACGGAGATATAACCCGGATAAGCGGCATGTACATGAATGGTTTCGATAATATTCCATACAGGTTAAATAATGACACTTATACCACGACGAAGCCGTTAGGCGATCCCGACTCGTATTATCAACGGACAAAACTCGAAAGTCGCCGTTGGGCTAAAGAGTATTACTGGTATCCCATACCTCAGAATGAAATTAACAAGAGCCGCGGACATTTGCTGGTTCAGAATCCGTTGTGGCCGGAAGTTAAAGAATAATTGATTATTGTGCCGCAGGCACGAGATCTTTGGGATATATAAAAGTCCGGGCTTGAGAAAGTCCGGACTTTTTTTAATGTCAGTTTCCTATCGTGATCACTTTATTCAACATTTCCAAATCGGGTTCAATCCGTATCAATTCTGCATCCTTGATATGCACTATCCTCGGTAAATAACCAATATATAATACGACAACACAGGCATTGGGATTAGTTGTCGGGATTGTAAAACTTCCATCTTTATCTGTAAAACAATTAGTGTTTTTCATTATAAAATCATCGTCTTCAATTACATAGACAGATACTGCCTGTACCGGTTTCCCTTCCTCGTCAACAACTACCCCTGTTGTTGAAGAAGACGTACATTCTTGACCTGTGGCTTGGGGTAGTTTCGTCGTTTTCTTATAAATAACGACCGCCTCTCTGCCGCTGACATAGACATAACTGTAATCCAAGTTTTCAAATAATACACCAAGAATTTGAAGAAGGGTTTTATCTTCAAACTTTTGGTTTATTTTTGCCTGGACGTTGATAATTTTGTCTTGATAGATAAATCTGCGCTCGCTTACTTTTTCAAGTTGGCAGAGAGCTGAATCTAAGGATTGATTATCAAACGTGATTGTAATTCGTGGTACTCCTTTATTTTCACTCGCATTTGAATGAACGAAAAAGAATAAAAAACAAATAAATAAAATAAATGCCAAATCGGCTTTTCTTAATGTCTTCATGATAGTTCATTTTAAGATTTGTAATTTTTCCGGTTTATGCATGGAAATCGAAACAAGAGTAAACCGTTCCTTCCCCTCCCAATATCCCAATTCATCAGAATTTGTACAATCCAATTCCAAGAAACAGTCTTCATCTACTTTGAATGAAAGTACATTATTACCGGTAAGAACTGTTCC
>JAIRZF010000331.1 GCA_031267385.1 Dysgonamonadaceae bacterium
CGGATAGATTACCATGGCGACAATTATGATGAAAATGCCTATTATGCTCATCCTGTTGGCGGATTGCGGATTGCAAAAATTACAGAATCTGTCTTGGACAACTACCTGCAAAAACAACCACTTAATGTCAAGACTTACAAGTATGGATTAAAATCCGGCGGCGGCGATGACAATCCCATTATGGGTGGAGGCGTTATTAAGCATATTGTTACCGACCGGGATTATTGTTATGAATCAAGTAAGGAATGGGCGACCACTAGCGGCTATTATGTAAAAACATGGCATGCCATGCCGATTTCCAACATTACGTTCAATAATGGCAGCGCGGTTTTGTATAGTTTTGTGCAGGAAGATATAGAAGATAAAAGAACAAGGCAACATGCTATAAGCAAGTATTACTATGATGTACCTCCTCATAAATACAGTGATGTTCTGGAATATGATAACCAATATAATCCGACAAAAATTGTTACCGGTTATTGGGATTTAGTAAATAGGCAAAACGCGAATCCGAATAGTAGAATTATCAGAAAAGAGATTAACCGTCCTTATGATTTATACGACGCTTTGTATCCGTATTCAGGTTTTGATACTGATTACAGGCATGGGCATTTGATCAGGGTAGAACATTATAAGAGGAATACGCTGATGTCTTCTGTTGATTACCATTATAATAACGACATAGGGCGAGAGAACCAACTGCAGGTATGGGTCTATAAACCCTATTGCACGGTTGACTATGTTGCTACCCCGCTGGCAGAGTATAATCTGACCGGTGATCCCAACTATCCAAGCAACAAAGTTGAGAATAGCATCTATAAAAACGGCAGTTGGCAGTTGGATGTGTTTAATTGGAAAGCATTGGTGAGCGAAACACACAAACAGTATTTTTATAGAAATGGAAATAGAGATACTGTTGAAACCGTGAAAAACTATGCCTACAATAATTATGCGCATACCCATCCGACCGACGTCACAACCGCAAACTCTAATCAGACTATAGCAGATAAATATGTTTATCACGAAAATATGGTTAATACGCTTCTGCATCATAAAAGAACGGTTAATAACGATTCGGTTGTGTCGGAAATTGTGTTTGCAGGCAACCGCCCCCAAAAAGTCCGGTATAAAGCAGGCAATACAACTGTTTTTAATGATAAAATCGTCTATGACCGCTACGACCATTACGGAAACATAGCTGAAATTTCGACGAATGAAGGGAAGCATACTTGCTATATCTGGTCGTACGGCAACCAGCATCCGGTAGCGGAAATAGATAATATTACCTATCCCGGTTTATTGCAAACTTTAGGCCAAAATGAAACCTGGATTAGAGAGTTAGGCAATAAATACCAGCCTTCCGAACAGGATATGAATTTGTTGAATAACTTGCGTAATCAACTGACAACATCGCATGTAAGTACTTTTACATACAAGCCGTTGTTGGGCGTAAGTTCCATAACCGATGCATCCGGCTTTACGACTCATTACGAACAGGATAATTTCGGGCGACTTACAGAGACGTCTATTGTTGAAAACGGGCAGAAAAAAGTTTTACAAACAAACGAATACCACATCAATGATAAAATGGGAATACTTGGCGCCGGGTTTGCAGTTACTAGCTTTAATGTAGAACAAGGAAGCCTTTTGAACAGTGGAAGCGAGTATGTATTTAGGGTGTATGTAGTTGGCGGTTCCGGAGATTTCAAATATGAGTGGGATTTATTTTGGGGAGAAGAATGGCCTGACGAAAATTATCGCATGATTCATTATGAACCTCAGTGGGATATGAATGAAATTACAATGACGCCCAATAAGCCAAATACTAGTATTAGTATAAACAGATTAAAAATTTGGGTAACGGACAATGTTACACAAGATGTAAAAGAATTTCAAACATGGTTTTATGTTCAATAGACACAATAATAATCAAAAAATCAGAATAATATGAAACAGTGTATTTTTATATCCATGCTTTTGCTGCCTGCATTGTTATTTGCGCAGCCGGCAATCAAACGCGAACTTAACCTGCCTCGCCCCGGCGATGTGATTATCAAGCAACAAGTGAAATATAAAGATCCCGGGCGGGCAGGCGAAAATGTGATATGGAACTTCGGTAACTTGGAGTCCATTAATTCCGAATATTCATTGAAATATTCGGCGCCTTATCCGGTTGCCGATTCGATGTATATCATGGGACGTGATACGCTTTTGCTGGAAAATCTGCTGGAAAATGATTACCTGTTTATCGGAACCGAACGCCGGACGAGGTATTATTATCGTTATTCCGATACTTGCCTTTGGACTTTGGGCTACGAAAATGCGGCGACTTTCCTGCATTACGACGATCCGCTATTGATTGGTGTTTTCCCATTGAAGTATGGCGACAGGTATTCGTGCGATTATACAACTTCAGCCATTTATTCAATGACTGTTCCCTACCACGAAACGGGAAATGCCGGTTTCGAAGCCGACGCCTACGGGATGCTTGTATTGCCGTCGGGCGATACCTTGCAAAATGTGATTCGCACGAAAAACGTACAGTTTCACAGTGAACAGACGTTCACGCAAGACGGCGACAGCATATCGCTGAATACTTCTCTTGAAACATTCAAATGGTACTCCAACGGCTACCGTTATCCGGTATTTGAAACCTTGAGGACAATTATCTATAAAAATTCGACGGAAGCAGATCGCTACGAAACAGCCTTTTTTTATCCACCTCAGGAACATTATTATTTGGAAGATGATACGGAAAATTTGAACGTTTTGGACAGTCTGGCCAATATTACCGCTGACCTTGACCCTTGGGCAGGCTTGAACTATAATATCTTTCCCAATCCGGTTACGACTTTTTTGGAACTGGAACTGTATCTTCCGAAAACGGCAGACATCCGTATACAACTCCGCAGTAGTATGGGTTTGATTGTCCTGGACGAACGGAAAGGGAGCTATCCGGCAGGCTTCTGTAGTTTTCAGCTCAATGTATCGACCATTCCGATCGGAAATTACATCTTTGATGTTTGGTTGAACGAGAAATTAATCGGTGAAATAATCATGAAAAGATAAAGCATGAAAATTATGAAACGGAATATTATTATTACAACTTTATTGGGTCAATTAATGACCCTGAATGTATTGGCTCAAACGTTGAACAACCCCACTAATATAGGAACAAAAAGCGCCTCGTTTACCTATACTCATACGGCAAACACAGCAAATACGAGCAACAGCTATACCTTGCGGAACCCGAATGATGTAACTTATCAATTCACACTTACCCAGCCGATGGATGTGACGATTTCTCATTGCGGTTCAAGTTTGTCTGATACTTACCTTAATCTGTTGGATGTTTCCAAGGTAAGAATTGCTTCTAACGACGATTATTCGGGAATCGATAAATGTTCCAGTAGTTACCATTCCTATATTAAAAAAGCACTTCCTTCCGGAACTTATTATGTGGTTTCGGAAGGATACAGTCAGAATGGAAGCATTACAACAACGATTACCGGAAATGCGCCGCTAAACATTAACGTAGGTACCAAAAGCGCCTCGTTTACCTATACTCATACGGCGAATACGGCGAATACAGCTAATAGCTATACCCTACGGAGTCAGAATGATGTAACCTATCAATTCACACTTACCCAGTCGATGGATGTGACGATTTCCCATTGCGGCTCAAGTTTGTCTGATACTTACCTGCATCTGCTGGATGCATCCAGAGAAAGAATTGAGTTTAATGACAACTATTCAGAAAAGGGTAGTTGTTCCAGTAGTTACCATTCCTATATTAAGAAAGCGCTTCCTGCCGGAACTTATTATGCGGTTTCGGAAGGATACAGTCAGAATGGAAGCATTACAACAACGATTACCGGAAATGCGCCGCTAAACATTAACTTGGGTACCAAAAGCGCCTCGTTTACCTATACTCATACAGCGAATACGGCGAATACAGCTAACAGTTATACCGCGTATGGTCGGAATGATGCGACCTATCAATTTACGATTACTCAACCGATGGATATGGTACTTTCCCATTGTGGATCGGCTTTGTCGATTACCTATATCATTCTGTTGGATGCATCCGGGGAAAGAATTGAGTTTAATGACGGCTATAACGGCTATTCGGGAACCGGCAAATGTCCCAACTCTCCCAACTCTCAACATGCCTATCTGCAGATGGCGCTTCCGCCGGGAACTTATTACGCGGTTTCGGAGGGATGGTGTGATGACGGAAATATTACAATAAATATTACAGGAACGTTACGGGCGCCAATACAACCGCTAAACATTAACATAGGAACAAAGAAAGAATCGTTTACCTACACCCATACGGCAAATACGGCGAGTGCAACTAACAGTCATACCCGGAGGATTCAGAATGATGCAATCTACCAGTTCACGCTTTCCCAACCAATGGATATGCTTATTTCCCATTGCGGATCGGAATTGCAGAATACTTATCTTCAATTACTGAATGCTTCCAAAACAATGATTGCTTATAACGATGATTACACCGGAATTGATAAATGTCCCAGCACTCACAATGCTTGTCTTCATATCGATCTTCCGGAAGGAACTTATTATGTGGTTTCAGAAGGGAGCTATCATAATGGAAACATTACGACAAATATTCAAGGAACTGTTATTTTCAACGGAGAAGTACAAGCCTCATTCGCTCAGAGCCACGTCAAAAGGAGATACTATACGGACGCGGCAGGGAGCAGTTACCGTGACATTATTCAATATTACGACGGCATGGGATTCCCTATCCAGGAGGTACAGGCCGGTATTACGCCCAACCATGCTGATTTGGTCGGTTTTCAGACATACGACGGTTTAGGAAGGGAATCAAATACCTGGCTTCCCGTTCCTGTCAATAATAATAACGGTGCATTTGTAGAGTTTGAAAATTTCAAGTCTAAATCGGCAGGGGTATATAACAACACAAATTGTAACTCTTCCTCTGATTCGAAACCCTATACAAAAACGATTTACGAAAGCTATCCAAATATGGTCTGGCAGTACGGCCCCGGACAGGGATGGCACGACAACATCAAGCCCGTCAAAACGGAATACCTGACCAACAACAGCGATTATCCCTGTGTATATTACAGTCATATCCTTTCAGGAAACGGCGTAAAACATAATGGTAATTATGCCGATAACGAACTGTTTGTAACAAAGACAACCGACGAGGGTGGCAATATCAGTTACGAATTCAAAGATAAACAGGATCGGGTTATTCTGCAACGGCAGATGAAGGGAACCGAGAAGCATGACACCTATTATGTTTATGACGATTTCAATAACTTGCGCCACATATTGCCGCCTTTGGCTGTCGATAAATTTACTTCCGGCAGTTTGAGAGAGATAAATACCGAGTTAAGAGAATATGCCTATTCTTACAAGTATGATGATCATAACCGTTGTATCACTCAAAAACGACCCGGAACTGACTTTACTTATTATATCTATGATAAAGCCGACCGTCCAATATTTACACAGGATGGCGAACAGCGCCAAAAAGGTATCTGGATGTTCAGCATTCCCGATATTTTCGGAAGAACCGTTCTGACCGGAACTTGTAAGAATGAGATGTCTTATACCTCCGATCCTTTGAAAACCGTTGTTGTTACGGCCAGCCGTACGAATAGCACCAACTCCCTGTACGGCTATTCCCTGAACGGTTTGTCATTGACGTCGCCCCAGATACTGACGGTAAACTATTATGACGATTATAACTTTATGGGTAAAAACAATATACCCGCTTCGTCCGACGCAGATTTTAAATATGAATCCTTTCCGGAATACGGTCAGCGTTATACCGCGTCGCCTAAAGGATTCATCACAGGAACAGTAACGGCTTATAATGCGCTGCCATTGCCTAACAAGACAGGTGTTTGGGGTGGTTCGACGATGACTGTATATGAAAATAATGATCCTTTCCCTGAAAGTATGGCATATCTTGCTTCTGTGATGTACTACGATTACAGAGGCCGGCTTGTTCAGAGTAAATCACAGAACCAGAGAGGTAAAGTGGAAAAGGAATACCTCGCGTATAACTTTACCGACCAGCCGGTAAAGAAAAAACTGGTTCATCCGGGTATTACCGAAATATATGATTACGAATACGATCATGCCGGACGGTTAATCAACGAAACGCACAAATATAACAATAAGGCGTCCGTTGTTCTGGCGCACAATACTTACGACGAGCTGGGCCGCCTGAAAACAACCCAAGCTGCCAATTTGCCGAATCTGTTGACAAGCTACGCCTATAATATCCGCTCCTGGACAAGCAGTATTACCAATGATCTGTTTAGCGAAAACCTGTTGTACGACTACAATGGAAATATAACGAATATATCTTCGAGCCAGAAAAATTCGACCTCAGGAACGGCGCTAAACAGGGTGCAGACCTTTCAATACGATCAATTGTCGAGGTTGATTGCCGCTTCCTGTTCCGGTGGTAACCAAAATCATTCGGCGTCGTATAATTATGATAAACAGGGTAATATCACCAACCTGATGCGTTATGGCCAATTATCTGCGGGCGTATACGGCCTGATAGACAACCTGAGTTTTAGTTATACGGGCAACCAGTTAAAGACGGTGAATGATATGGGAGAAGATTGCTACTTGAGTACTTCTGCCGATTTCAAGGACTATGCCAATGTATCATCTGAATATACTCACAATTCTAACGGTTCTATCATCAAGGATTTGAACAAAGGGATACAAAGCATTACTTACAACCATTTAAATTTGCCGGTCTACGTGACCATCGACAATCCGGATGTTCGCGGCAGCAGTGCATATTCGTATTCGGCGAGGGGCGAGAAATTGCGGGTAATTCACCGCTGGGAAAGCAATCTGTATGATAAGCCGCCGGTAATGTCTGATATTAACGATTATTTCGGTAATGTGGATTACGGTAAGTCAAGAGTTTTCTTTGAAAACGGCTATACTTCCGGTGAACTTTACTTTTTTTACATTCGAGACCATTTAGGCAGTGTTCGAATAGCGGTTAATATAAGAGGAGCTGTGAACCAAAGTACGGAATATTATCCTTTTGGGATGCCTTATTCCGAAGGTATCGGGCAGAACTTGCAACCATTCAAATACAACGGTCAGGAGTTCGAAACGATGAACGGGTTGAATTTGTATGATTATGAATTCCGGCGCCATGATCCGTCAACCGGGCGGTTCTTGACGATTGACCCGCTGGCGGAGAAATATCCGTGGATAAGTCCGTATGCCTACTGTAATAATAATCCGGTGAGATATATAGATCCAACGGGGATGGATTATTGGAGTACCAATGATCCGGCGCAAATACGATCATTTTTTAATGCTTTGGGAAGCAGAACCGGGCAATTTGATTTTTCCGGATGGCAGCATGCAACGGATGCGGAATTTAC
>JAIRZF010000050.1 GCA_031267385.1 Dysgonamonadaceae bacterium
ATTTTCCCGTAAACTCCTGCTTTTGAATTTTGCACGATATGTTGAAATTCCAGCCAGCCTTTTGCTTCCAATTCCTTATAAATACCCATTTGCTCTTGCGAATTGGTAATATTAAAGTCATTATAACTGGGTTTCAAGCGAGTAGTGAACTCGCCGGTGTAGGATAAGCGGCTTATTCCGCTCTGTCCTTTTTTGGTAGTAATCACAATCACGCCTCCCATTGCCCGCGCTCCGTAGATAGAGGTAGCAGAACCGTCTTTCAATATTTGAAAACTTTCGATGTCGTCTGGGTTAATACCTGCAATTGCCGAAGAAATCAAGGTCTCGGCATTTCCGGAAGATAAGTCATCGCTGGAAATATCAATGGCGTCTTCCATTACCACTCCATCTACTACCCATAATGGTTTGGAATTGCCATAGATAGACGTAGCGCCTCTGACCCGTATTTTCGGAGCTGCGCCGAAAGTCCCCGATACATTTTGAACGGATACTCCTGCGGCACGCCCTTCCAATGAACGGGATATATCAGCAACTCCATCCAGTTTGGCTTTGGCGGCGTCGATTTTAGTCGTTGCACCGGTAAACAAACGTTTATCCGTTTTGGTCATTCCCATTACAACCACTTCGCCAAGCATTTGCGCATCCGGCTCAAGAATCGCTTCTACTTTTTCTTTCACAGAAACTTCCTGCGTCTTCATCCCGATATAGGAAATAATCAGTGTTTTTGCCCCGTCAGGAACACTCAACGCAAACTTACCGTCAATATCCGTAACCGTACCAATACCGGCATTTCCTTTTACTACTACAGAAGCTCCGATTACCGGTTCTTTATCTTCTGCTGAAATAATAACCCCCTCTACCTTTATTTGCTGTGCATAAGTAATCGCCGAAACAAAAACAAACAGCAATAACAAGCGTAAACTCAACCTCATAAAAACAATTTTTTATACTCAAATCTTAATAAATAATACTTTAGTAACGTGAAATAAATAACATGTATGTGATTTACCGGTTTTTTATCTGTTTTTATCCACATTCCGTCCCTGACGGGACGGGCGGCGGGGCATGGCGTTTATTTTCTACCAACATATTGTCCCGGGACAAACTGCGCGTCCGTTTACTTAAAATCATTATATGTTATTTATTTCACGCTCCTTAAGCACTAACCACTAAAAGTTTCGCCTTACCTGACTATAAACTTGTCCGTTTTTACTCCGGCCGGAGTTTGAACGGTAATAAAGTAAAGCCCGGAAGCCAGATGGCCGGTGTTCAGTTTGTATTCGGAACTGTTTATTCCTTCTTCCCTGTACACGCTTGCACCGGCGATATCGTAAACCGAAATCTTTTCTATCTGTTGACCGGCGGTGCGTACCGTCAGATGGTCAACGACCGGATTGGGATAAAGTTGCAGCGCCGGATTTGCCTCTTTTACTTCGGGAAGGGCGGTCGCCGTATTTCCAAAATTAGGCCGGACATGAATAAAGCCCAGTCTGTATGTCGAACCATCGATCAAATCCAGGACGCCGTTGTTGACGGCATAGAAATAGCCGTTCGGATCAGGATCATAGGTAAGAAAAATGTTATCCGACGTTAATTGGCGCACGCTGAAGAAATATTTACCGGGTTCCAGTTCGGTATCGGGAACGTCAAAGGCAATCGAACTTCCGCCCTCACACAAAGCGGGCACATCGAAGTAGGGGTCGCCGATCACCAAATCTTCGTCAACCGAATAAACGGCCAGGCCAAAATTGAGGTTGGTATATTCACTCACTAATCCAACGTTTATGCTGGTCAGGACGTCTTTTTGCTTGAGTTCGTATATCAGTCCGACGACCTCGCGGTTCGGTCCAAAGTAGTCGATGAAATTGGAATCAACATTGTCTAATGCGTAGGTCGAATCGGAAACGATCTTCGTCATCCGTAAGGTATTGTCCTCCGGATTTTGATCCGATTCCATGTTTGCAATAAAATCCAGATTCAGGGAACCGACCGGCAGGGCAGGGAAAGTGGCGCTGAGAGATATGATTTTTTCTTCTCCGGCGTCAACGGTGAAATTCTCCGTTGCAATCGGTTCGTCATTCATTTTCAACTCAATCGAACCCGTCTCTACGCCGGCATTAATACCCCGGTTCTGGAGGGTTACAATGAAGGTATGCTCGCCGGCCACCTGTTTTTGGGGCGTTTGGCGGGTAAATGAAACAGGAGATTCAACTTTGCTGATGCGAACGTCATGTTCCTCCACAACGGTTATCGAGGTTGTGTAAACGGCCAGATCGCCGATGGTTTTGGGGAAAATGCCTACAACATATTCTCCCGCTTCGGTAATATGCAGCAGGATGTTGTCTTCTTCCACATAACCGGCGCCGCCGGTAGTTTTGTTGGTGTATTCCTTGCTCTTTGTCCATCCGGAAGGATCGGATCCGGCAGGGCCGTAGGCAACATAAAAGTTATCATAAAAGATAACCGATTCGATATGCAGTCCGGCTGAATACCGGTATGTGAAACGGTAATCGCCCGGCTGCAGGGTGAGGCAGCGGGAAAGCAAAGGAACAGAAACGGTCGGGAAGAGGCAACCGTAATTGAAAATGTCCGGAATCCATCCTTTGGGTATGGTGGAAGTCCAGTCCGTGCGGTCTGCCTGATTTGCAAAATTGCTTTCAAAGGGGAGTTCCGCAAGCGGTTCATAATGGGAAATAATAATCGAATCGCGATTGTCGTCCAAATTTTCTTCTTCGGGATTGGAAACGGTCAGTTTGATTTCATAATTTCCCAAAGTTGAAAAATCATAAGACTGATCGAAATAAATGTCTTTTGTTTCCTGGATACCTATTGTTTCGTCGAAGGTTTGGGAAACGGGCGTCCCGCCGTTTACCTGATAAGTGAGCGTTAATTCCGTAGCCTCTTTGTTGCCTCTGTTCCGGATCCTGGCGCCTAAAACGGCGTCGGCGGGAAGACTGCAGGAGGAAGCCGGAAGCAAGAGGCGGTCAAATGAAAGGTCGGGAGAGCCACCAGATCTTCCCTCGCCAACAAGGATGTTGTCCAGGCTAACCGACCAACATTCATAATCGCTGGGAGAATAGTAACGGAAAGCAATGTAATAATTCCCCGCCTCGGGGACACTGAAGTTTATAGCGTACTGAAGCCAGTCCATCGACCACTCGAAGGTATATTCCTCCAGTACCTGCATTTCTTCCACATCGGGAGAGGTTCCATAGAGGACGCTGAATTTTTCCGGGCCGTTGGGTATTACCTGGAAGGCAATGTGATAGGTTCCTGCTTCGGGGAAGATGAGCGGGTCGCTGCTTCTTAAATAGATATCACAACTTTCGGTATCTTCGTAAGTGTTGTATAGTTGCAAGGAACCATCTCCCGTAAAGCTATCATAAAAATAGGCCCCGCCCTTGAAATTAATAATTTCCCAATCGAACAGATCAGCCTGCGTATCAAAATCGCAAGTATAGGGTAGGGGTAAAGCGCCCGAATGTTTGGTTGTTCCTGTCCGTTGATTGTTGAGGGGATTCATGTCCTCCTCCGAAGTGAGCCATGCGGTTACGTTATAGAGGCCTGCTCCCGAAAAGTCGGCTTTCGTGTTGAAGGTGTAGATATCTTCCTCTCTCGGTTCCAGCGTTTTCGAATACGTTTCCGTAACCGGTTCCCCGTCATTGATTTGGTAGGATAATGTGATGGAGGAAATTGCCTGCCTGCCGGTATTTGATAAACGGACTCCTATTTCTTCGCTGTCCGTTAAATCGGGAGAAGCGTCCGGCAATACAAGCCGGGTAAGCGTGGCGTCAATTTCGGGTTGATATTCAATATAAATGCTGGTTTCGTTGATAAAAATGTATTCGTATCCGGCTTTAAAGAACCAGTCATCAATATTCGTTTCCTGCATGTAGTTGCCATAGAGCCAGTAGCACGAACTAAAGCCAAAATCAGGATGATAATTGGCGATAAGAATATCATAGAGGCCTTCCGGTACGGTTATACTGACCGTTTCGCCGACAAGAGCTAATAGATTATCCCAGTCTGCGTTTGCATTTACCGGAATGGAATATTCACTCATCTCGTCAAGTGTAAGCCAGGCATAATCATAAAGCCGGCTGAAGTCTATTTCATGATCCGCATCCAGCAGCATTTGAAATCCGGTACCATCTTCATAGGGGTCTCCCGCCCGAAAAGTGATGGTTGCAACGTCTTCATTGGCGGATTTTACTACGCGGAGGCTGGGTGATTTTTTTGCCGGCGCTTTTCCGGTTTCCCACAGCCGGAAAGTTTCCGGGTTCCTTGTTGTCGCATTTTCTCCGGGGAGGATGGTTTTACCGTCTTTTATTCCGGGAAATCCGGTTCTTTTCTCCCGCAGAACTCTTTCAAAAGCTTTGGGATTCGCTGAAGGGGCAGGCTGTTTTTCCTGTGTCAAACCTGTTTTCGTGTCGTTGGCTCTCGTGAAACGAGCCGTTGGGTTTGAATTTTGGGCGGTCAGATTGAGACCCAAAATAAAAGCCAAAGTCAATAAAGTAATTGATTGTCTCATGATTTTTTTGTAAATAAATTGTTAATAAAAAACATAGCCACGAATACACGAATAAATATATCGTGCATTCGTGGCTAATAAATATAAATAAAAAACATAGCCACGAATACACGAATAAAT
>JAIRZF010000074.1 GCA_031267385.1 Dysgonamonadaceae bacterium
CGCACCTGTTTATTGATTCCGGTACATTCGATTCGCAAATCGTATTTTTTTCCGGCGTCCAACCTTACCTGAGCGGTTGCCGGATGACGCGGGTCTACCTTTTGTTCCGTTACCGACCGGCCGTCTAAGTAGATTTTGACAAAGCCTTCGCCTTCATATATAAGCGTGTAATCGCCGGTGGAAGGGGGCGCCAACGATGAAGTCCATCGAGCGGACAGCGCCGGGGTTTTTAACAGGTCGTGATTCCCTGCCGGCAGGAAATCCAGCGACAAATCGTGTTTTGAAATCAAGGCGTCTCCTTCCGTTGCGTTTTTATTGAAATATTCGCCGGTAAAACCCAAACGACCGTCGTAAGCGTCTTTTTCAGGACGCATCAGATAGATGGAAGGAATCGTAGCTTCCTTATCCCCGTCGTTTACCCAGAGCAGTTCCGTGTCTTTTCCGGCAGCGGTTTTTATCGCTTCGAGCAGGGTCGTATTGTATTCCGGTCGGCCGCTGTAGTCGCCGTAATACACTTGGGTAAAGGCGTCGCCGATCAGGGCTATTCTTTTTATTTTCTTGCTGTTGAGTGGCAGTATGCCGTTGTTTTTCAACAGAATCATGGATTTATGCGCCGCTTCGAGAGCGAGTTGCCGGTGTGCGGCACATTCGACTATCGTGTCGGGAATCCGGCTGTAAGGTACCTGTTCCTGAGGGTCGAACATTCCCAAACGGAAGCGCAGCGTTAATACTCTTTCCACCGCGCGGTTAATATCGTTGACCGAAACCAGGTTTTCGCGCAGTGCGTACCGCAATCCGTCGCGGTATTCGTCGCGCAAAGACATGTCGCATCCGGCCAGCAGTGCGGCGGCGGCTCCTTCGTGGTAAGTTGCTTTGTATTTGTGCAGAGCGGAGATATTGGTGACCGCCGAACCGTCGGACATAACTACGCCGTCCAATCCCCACTGTTCCCGCAGGACTTCGGTGAGCAGGTAGTGGTTGGCACAACAGGGCGTTCCATTCAAGGCATTGTAGGCGCCCATGACGGAGGTTGCTCCGCCTTTTTCGATGCTTTCCTTAAACGCCGGGAAGAAATATTCGTGCAGCGACACTTCGTCCACGTCGGACGAACCGTCGCGACGACGGTTTTCTTCGTTGTTGGCGACGAAATGTTTGGCGGTAGCGACTAATTTCAGGTAACGCGGGTCGTCGCCCTGCAATCCGCGGATGAAGGCCGCTCCCATATCTCCTGTCAGGCGAGGGTCTTCGCTGAAACATTCCGAGGTGCGTCCCCAACGCGGGTCGCGCGCCAGGTTCAGGGTAGGAGAAAAAAAGGTAAGTCCTTCGTAGCGGTCGGAATATCCCTTGTCGCGCAGGGCCTTGTGGTATTTTGCCCTCGCTTCGTCGGACACAACGTCGCCGATGCGCTTCATCAATTCCGCATCCCACATACTGCCCATGCCGATGGGTTTGGGAAAAACGGTTGCTTTACCGGCGCGCGCCACTCCATGCAGACATTCGTTCCACCAGTCGTATGCCGGGATACCCAGCCGGGGAATGGCCGGCCCTTTGGCGCAAAGGAGGTCGATTTTTTCCTCTACGGTCAGTTTCGCCATCATCGCTGATACTCTTTCTTTCCATTCTGTCTGCGCCATAATTGTAGCCGTTTGCAGAGCAAATAATCCGGCAAGCGTCAAAATCATTTTTTTTATGTTCTTCATGACTTAAATTTATTTGAATTTTCGTGATATTTTTAATTAACATACAAAGATATTCTGTTTGCGCTTAATTTTGTTAAACAAAATCGATATAATTTGTAATAAAATCGACATGAATACCAATTTCGAATAATTAAACTTGAATATTTTATCAAGAGGATGCTTTTCCTTTCCTTAAAGTTATAGGCGGGAAATCCCGGACTCGCTGAAAAAAGTGCATTAATTTTTGGAATATTGAAAATATTATTCTACTTTTGCACCACAAAAATTGATGGCGAGATAGCTCAGCAGGTTAGAGCGCATGATTCATAATCATGAGGTCGGGGGTTCAATCCCCCCTCTCGCTACCAACTGAAAATCAATCATTTACCTATTGTATGTTTAGGCATACGATAGGTTTTTTGCTTTAAAAAACCTGCTTGTACGGCATAAAAATGGATCACCTGCAAAACCCTGTGTTTTTATCATAATACCAATTAAAAGGTTCTTATCTTTGTGTAATGAAAGAAGAAAATCCCTATTTAAAGTTAGCGCATTACATATTACCTGAAGAAATAGAATCCTCGTTTGAGTTGGTAGATGTACAGCAGGAAGGTCAGGAACTTCATCTGTATCTGGAAGAGAAAGTTGAAGTACCGGCAGGTTATCAAACGGAAGAATTATCCCCCAATGGATTTTATGAGTCCGGTTGTATTCAGGACTTTCCCCTTCGGGATAAGCGGGTCAAGTTGTATGTCAAGCGTCGGCGTTGGGTTGAGAAATCGACAGGCAAGAGCGTATCCAAAGACTGGGAACCGGTCGCCCAAGGCACCCGCCACTCGAAAGAGTTTGCGGCTTTTTTAAAAGGGTTGCTTGGAGAAATACCCGATTACGGCCCGCTCTCTTGAGCGCTTCTTTCATGTTAAAGGCGATGAATTTGAGCGTCAATACAAGGAGCATTTGAGTGATTACCGAAGTTGGGATCAGTTGTCCCATGCCAAAGACTGGGTGCTTTTCCCGGAAAATATCGGTCCGTTTTTGAGTATAGACGAGACCTCGGTTTCCAATGGGGAGCTTTATACGGTATTGACCAACAAGGAAAGACATGGAGGTAAGGGGAGTATTGTAGCCATTATATCGGGGACAAAATCGGAGGATGTGATAGCGGTATTGGAAAAAATTCCGGAAAAAGAATTATACAAAGTGGAAGAGGTGACCCTGGATTTATCGGACAGCATGCGCAAGATCGTTCGGCATTGTTTTCCGAAAGCCAAGCGGGTGATTGATCGTTTCCATGTTCAGAAATTGGCCTTTGAGGCTGCACAGGAAATACGTATCCAGCATCGCTGAGAAGCTATTCAACAGGAAACGGATCTCAAGGAAGAAGCCAAATTGTCGAAAAAAAATATGTACCCGAATGCTTCGAAAATGGAGACACACGAAAAGAATTGTTGGCAAGAAGTCGTTATCTGCTCTTCAAATCGGGAGATAAATGGAGAGAATCTCAACGTAAGCGTGCCGAAATTCTATTCCGGGAATATCCTGACATCGAAAAAGCCTATTCTCTAACCCACAGCCTGAGAATGATATTTAATAAACGTTCTACCATAGAGAGCGCAAGACTTAATATGGCCAAATGGTACAACAAGGTGGAAGAGGCCGGATTCCATTCTTTCAATGTCATTGCCGCTACTTTTTATGAACACAGTGAGGAGATATTAAACTTTTATATCCGACGCTCTACAAATGCTGCTGCTGAATCTTTCAATGCTAAGATTAAGTCTTTCAGAGCACAACTCAGAGGGGTGGTTGATATCCCTTTCTTTTTATTTAGGCTGACTAAACTTTATGCCTAAACACAGGGTTTTACTGGTGATCCTTTGTGGATCACCGGAAAAATCCTGTGTTTAAGTCAAACCTTATTGTATTTATTATTTTGTTGCCGAGTGTAAAGAGGCGCGGAGCGCCTTTTCGCTCGTAATTCTTAATTCTTAATTCTTAATTTTCACCGCGAAGTCTTCCAGTCCACGTTTCTCATGTCACCCGTTTGATTGAACGCATTATGAAACGACAGAGCGGCAACCAGATTTTGGGGAGTATGTCCCGTTTGTCCCAGTTGGAGGTATTTTTTCAAAAGATCTTTGTATTCGGGAGCAACGCAATTTTCGATAATTGTTTCCGCCCGTTGAATCGGTGAAAGCCCTCTCAGATCGGCTACGCCGTATTCGGTAATTAAAATTTTCACGGAATGTTCGCTGTGGTCCAAATGCGATACCATCGGGACTATGGCGCTGATTTTTCCGCCCTTCGCCGTGGAAGGCGTCGTAAAGATAGAAAGGTAGGCATTGCGGCAGAAATCGCCGGAACCGCCGATTCCGTTCATCATTTTAGTGCCGGTTATATGCGTAGAATTGATATTTCCGAAAATATCGGCTTCCAAAGCGGTATTGATGGAAATCAGGCCCAAACGGCGGGCGATTTCGGGACTGTTGGATATTTCCTGCGGGCGAAGCAGTATTTTCTGTTTGAAAAAGTCCAGGTGATGATAGACGTCTTCCAGCGCCGGCGTGCTTAAAGTCAGGGAACAGCCGCTGGCAAACGTTATCCGCCCTTCTTTCATCAGAGCGATGACCGAATCCTGAATCACTTCCGTATAAATCCGGAATGCCGGAATATCTTCGTTTAATCCCATCGCACCCAATACCGCATTGGCTATATTGCCCACGCCCGACTGTACGGGAAGGAAGGAAGCCGGTATTCTGCCTGCCTTGATTTCGGAAGACAGGAAATTGGCTACGTTTCTGCCGATTTGATTGGTTACTTCGTCGGAAGGCGTAAATGCGCCGACTTCGTTCGGCAGGTTGGTTTCAACAATACCCGCTATTTTTTCCGGGTTTACCCGGATATAAGGAACCCCGATCCGGTCTCCGGGGGCATATACGGGGATTTCTCTGCGTACCGGAGGATCGGCCGGTTCATAAATATCGTGGATACCGGCCAGTTCTTCCGGATGATAATGATTGAGTTCGATGAATATTTTATCTGCCAGGCGAGCGACGGTAGGCGCAATACCGACAGCGGAGGTCAGGTATATTTTACCGTCATCCGTGATGGCGGAAGCCTCCAGAATAGCGATATTGGGCTTGGCCAGAAAACCGTAGCGCAGGTATTGCGGCAATTCCGAAAGGTGCAGGTCAAAGTAATGCGCTTCCCGTTTGTTCAGAGCAGCCCTTAAGTCATTGTTGGACTGGTAGGGAGTACGGAATTGGATGGCATGGGCACGCGCCAGAACGCCATCAATCGTATCTCCGGTGGATGCTCCCGTGTAGATGCCTATTTTGAAGGGATTTCCCTTTGCCTGTGCTTCTTCCGCTCTTTTACCCAAAGCAGTCGTGATTGTTTTCGGACAACCGGCGGCTGTAAAACCGCTAAACCCGATAATATCTCCATTGTTAATTAAAGCAGCCGCTTCTTCGGCCGATAATTTTTTGTACGCCATGATTATTAGAATAATTAAATTTAATTTTTTTAAAACAGCTGCAAAGGTACTGTTTTTTGAAAAAACAGCCAAAACTTTTGATGCGATAATTAGTAACCGTTCAACTTCCGTAAGAATGCATTCCGCTCAGGAAATAATTGACGCCGAAATAGGTCATCAATACGGAAAGAAAGGAAAGTACAGCCATCAGGTTAAACAGGAATGTATTATCTCCCCGTTTTATTAATCGCAGGTGAAGCGTGGCGGCATAGACAACGATGGTAACCAGCGCCCAGGTTTCTTTCGGATCCCAGCCCCAATAGCGCCCCCAGGATTCGTTTGCCCAAATCGCTCCCAGAAAAGAGCCGGCAGTCATACAGGCCAAGCCGATAAGCATGGACATTTCATTGATGACGGTTAATTCACGAATACGGAAACCGAACAGTTCCGCTTTCCCCGTTTTGGCAAACAGCATTAAAATCAGATTCGTCAGCCCGATCAGGCAGCTGATCCCGGCAAATCCGTAGGCGGCGACGATGATGGCTAC
>JAIRZF010000086.1 GCA_031267385.1 Dysgonamonadaceae bacterium
GTTGCGGAAGAATGGATACGGGATGTTTACTTTCAGTATTTTTGTGGGGGGATCTTTTTCGCACATAAGTTTCCGTTTGATCCGAGCGATTTTGTACATTTTCGCAAGCGCGTCGGCGAAGATGGCATCTCAAAAATCTTTGCCTACAGCGTGAAACTTCACGGGGAAGAAGTACCGAAGAAATCGAAGTTTGTGCTGTCCGACACGACCGTTCAGGAGAACTTCACGACTTTTCCCACCGATGCAAAACTGTACAAAAAAGTGATAGACAAATGCAATAAAATTGCAGAAAAAGAGGGGATTGCTCAACGACAAAAATTCATCAGGGAGAGCAAGCAACTTGTTCGTGATACTTACAACGGCAAGCATTGGAAACGAGCGAAACAGGCAAAGAAAGCAAAAAAACGGTTGAAAACCATTGCCGGCAGTCAAGTCCGGGAATTGGAGCGCAAAATGGACGAATACCAAAAGTCATATTACAAAAAAGAATTTGAGAAATACAAAAAAGTGATCAGTCAACAGAAAAATGATACAGACAAAATTTACAGTTTACACAAGCCGTTTTACGAAATGCGTTGCGAAAGGAAAAGCGCATAAACAATATGAGTTTGGCAACAAAGTGGGGTTGATAACGAGTGGGAATCACGGCAAAAACAAAAATCGAAAAATCATACTTGCGATCAAGGGCTTTTTAGACAATCCTTTTGACGGTCATACGATAGAACCGTTGTTTAACCGGATGAAAGCAAACGGGTTAAAGCTACCAAAAGAATTGGCATATGAATGACCGTGGGGGGAAAGGGAAATCGAAAATTAACGGGGTAAAGATCATCATTCCATCGCCGTCAAAGAAAACAGACACGCAGTATCAAAAGCAGAACAAACGCATAAAATGTCGCACGCGGGCAGCAATAGAACCGATAATCGGACATTTGAAAACCGATTTTCGTATGGCGCAGAACTATCTTTGGGGAGAGGCTGGCATTCAAATCAACGCTTACCTGTCTGCAACGGCTTGGAATTTAAAGAAAAAGATGGAAGAATTAAAAGAAATCTTTCTGTGTCTTATTTTACGACTGCTCTTTCCGAAAAGATTTGTTCTTTCTTGTTGCCTAAAATGAATTGTTAAGGATTGACTAAATATCATATGTTTGCAAAAATAGTCAGAAAAAAGTGTCAAAGTCAGGATTATTGGAACACCCGTTTTGCAAATTTTTAGTTCACAGTCGGTTGATGTCCATATAAATGAATTGAACCCTAAAAGTTAAATAAAACTTTCAGGGTTCAATTCATTTATTAACAGCTTTCTCCTTTCTGATTACTGTGTAGTAATTGAATGACAAACTATCAAGGTAACTTTATTGTCATATCATACCATCCTGCAAATGTTCCG
Organism: Dysgonamonadaceae bacterium; assembly: GCA_031267385.1. Taxonomy (GTDB): domain Bacteria; phylum Bacteroidota; class Bacteroidia; order Bacteroidales; family Azobacteroidaceae; genus BNXB01. The sequence goes on from JAIRZF010000086.1 coordinate 1,394, forward strand.
GCAGAAACCGCCCTGCGAAAGTATATATTAACTAACTTCGATGTTGCATTGTAATAAGTTAGTGTAGTATTTAAATCCACTTCCTGCCAAATGGCTCCGTACGTAGGATGCAGAAAGGGAGTCTCAAGCCTCCACATTCCATTTGTCGGAGAAGTAACCCCTGAGAGGAATGTAATTTTACCTGTATCATCCCAACTCAATTTGATATTAGATCCCACAAAGTCCGGGTCAAGACTGTCAAAACGTCCTTCCAATTTATAAATCGGCTTCTCTAAATTAGCTGATACATACCATTTTACCGGGACATCCAGATAGTCAATACCATAAAGTACATTAATCACGGGATCCGAATAAATGACATTACCAACCAAACTCCATTCTACACCGTTAAAAATATATTCCACAGAGTTTCCTTTAGTACCACTTTGACTCACGCCAACAGCCGTAATAGCATACGTAGCAGCCAGAGTTTCATTCAGGTAATCCAAATCTTTTGCCGGATATTTCTGACCTAATTCTACCACTCTTGCCGCATATTCTCTTTCATCGTTCTTTGCCAGGAAAGCATCTTTGTCTGCTTTTTTCTCTACTAATACATAAAATTCGGCACATGCCTGATTCGGCATAAAGCGCAAATTCACGGTAGCATCTGCGTCCGTACCTGCAGGAATAGTATAACTATAGATGGTAACATGCGGTTCAGATACCCCACCTCCTGCTAAATTATTCGTTTCTTCACAGCCACCTAAACAAAGTAGTAACAGCGCTGTAAAACTATATATTATTTTTTTCATATGTACATCATTTTTAAATCTGTTATTTATATCATTCTATAAATCACATTACCAAGCAGGATCCGAATCTGGAGGAGTTACCGGAGCAGGATTATTTTCGTCGGGATTAATACTGAAATTATTATTAAATTCCGTGCGAACAATACAATAATTCATCCAGTCGGGAGCGGTTGACGTATTAAACCGCTTACTTGTCGGATGATTAGTTCCCGTATAACTGCGGGTAATACCCTTATTGAGACGTTTAATATCAAACGTAGCAAATCCTTCGCCCCACAACTCTATTCTACGTTGTGTCCATGTTTCATTTATAATCAGATCTTCTGATGCGCCGGAGCTTGAATAAGCCGGGTCACGATACCTTTTGACAAAATTTTCAAGCAACTGTTGTCCTCTTGTTGCACTTTGCTTTGTGGCAGCTTCCGCTTCAATCAAAATCATTTCTTCCACACGCATCAATGGAACGGAACTTGCTGAGGCTACTTCATAGTTCTCGAATTCCCCTTGACCGGGTCTGAATTTGAAAGAACTATAATCCGGTAAACCGGCAACATCGGGAAAATCACTTTCGAGCTCAGTAACGGCAATACCGGGTCCTTTGTATGATTTTTTACGAAAATCCGTCTCCGGAATCAAATCATACAAATGACGGTCAATAAAAAAGCCGGAGTTTCCTCCACCAGGACCATTATATCCATAGGATTGTTCGGGGGACATAAAAGATGTCCAGTTGATAATACCTGTTTGAACAACATCATTGTCTTTCGACGTGCTGGTACACCAGATCCAGGAATTATTGTTATTCGGCGTATTAAATCCATTTTTTCTATCCAGCCATTGAGCTTGTGTCAGGGGAGAAAATCCTTCCTGAGCCCGTTTAGCGTAGCTCTCGGCTTCCGCCCATTTCCCTGTTTCGAGATAGACCCGGGCGTATAACCCATATGCAGCCGCCAAAGTAGGGACATTCTTATTGGAAGACGGGGCATCCTTTAAATAAATAACGGCTTTTTCCAAATCCTCCAAAATCAATGTAAATAGTTCTGAAGCCGGTTTTCGTGGATTGTTCGCAACATCCACTGTTTGCTCCGTAACATATGGTACTGTTAATCCTCCCGGATTATTTGTATACGACCCTTTCAAATACAAGCGTCCTAAATCAAAATAAGCGAGCGCCCTATAAAAATAAGCCTTTCCTAAGGCTGTTACAACTTCGGATGAAACAGTACTTGGATCAGGTACTAAAGTAATCAATTCATTAGCATTGAATATCCATTTATAATACCATCTCCATGGGAATTGGGAAATCGTATAATCCGGTCCCAGTGCAGAGGTAACACCGTACCAGGATCCAAATTGATTGTACTGCGGATTATATACCATGTCTTGTCCCAGTAGATCGCGCTGAATCATTAAAGCGGGATATCCAAAATCCCAATGATTTGAATTGCCAACGGTGTTATAATTGTTCATCCAGGCGTCCAATCCGACTCCGGTAGTTAATATGGCAGCATCCACTTTTGATTTTTGCTCGGCCGTAATGGTACTACCCATCGGCTCCGTTTCATCCAAACAACTGCCCAATACAAATGAGGAAATTGTTAAGATCAATCCTATTATTATATTTCTATTCATTTTATTTCAATTTATTAATTTAAATTAAATATTCGTTTAGAAAGTAACCTGTACACCGCCGGTTATATTCCTGGAAATCCCATAATTTGTATCTCTTACGGCTCCATCATAACTTTGGCGCGGATCCAATCCTTTCCGTTTTGACCAATAGGTGACATTTTCTACGGTTCCGTACAAGCGAAGACTGTTGATTCCCGCTTTTTTCGTCCATTTAGAGGGAAAAGTATAACCAAAGTTGATATTCTGGAAATTCAAATAGCTTGCATCTGTCAGGAAACGATCGGAAGCGGCTGTTTGACTGTTTGACTCGTTGTCCTGATAGCGTGGGATCCGACTCGCAGTATTGGCCGGAGTCCATGCCTGAAGCACATCTTTGTGTATGGCGTAACCGCCGCCGGATGATACCGGAGACGACATGAGGGAAGCATAACTACCATCATATACAACACCACCCACCTGATAGTCAAATGTGACACTCACATCAAATCCCTTGTAGGTGAGAGAGGTGCCGAATCCGCCGTAAAAGTCGGGAATACTCCTGCCGATACCGCTGTAATTGGATGCTTCCGACGGTTTGGTAGTTGTTTCTTCACCGACCACATTTCCGTCTGCATCTTTAATTTTCTTATAATATAAAGATTCACCATATTCATTGATTCCTGCAAATTTAAACAGGTAATAATCATAGATAGAACCGCCTTCACTAATCCATTTGTCACCACTGGCAAAACCCTTTTCCGGAGTTTTCAACCTTTCGGGAGGCAATTTGATCATCACGTTCTTTACAGTCGTCAGGTTGAAATTCATCAACCATTGAAAATCCGACGCATCAATTACTTTTCCTACTAAATTCGCTTCCACGCCACTGTTGCGAAGATCGCCTATATTATCATAGAAGCTGGAGTAACCGGATGATTCCGGAGCAGGACGGGCAAATAAAAGATCGTAAGAAGTACGATTAAAATATTCTAAAGAACCGCTTAATCTGCTGTTGAAAAGTTCAAATTCAACACCTACGTTGAAATTGGCGTTGGTTTCCCATGTAATATTTTTGTTTCCTTTCGTTTGAAAAGGCGTACCCACCGAACCGCTGGACTCTACAATTTCATACAGGTTGGTATAGCGGTAATCTCCAATCTGGTCATTTCCGTTTTCACCGTAGCTGGCTTTCAATTTCAACAGATTTACCCAGGACACATCTTTCAAAAATGATTCTTTATCAAGCAACCAAGCTGCACCGGCGCTCCAGAAATTGCCCAAACGATTGCTCGGATGGAAACGGGAAGACCCGTCGCGGCGAAAAGATAGACTGGCAAAATATTTACTGTCGTAATTATACTGTCCTCGTCCAAAAAAGCCTTCCACATTGTATCTGGTTGCATTTGAAGTAGCATTTGTTACTTTGACCGCATGATTCAATTCATAAACTAATCCTGAAAACATCGTATTTTTTGTACCGGTTAATGTATAACCGTTATTGTCACTATATTCGTGTGCTATCATTACATCAAACGAATGTTTATCAATTTGGTCGGCATAGGTTAGTAATTGCTGGTAGTTATAATTATTAGTACGATAGTGTCCCTTGGAAATTATACCATTGGAGTTTGCATATTGTCCGTAATATGGGTTCGTATAATCGGTTGCACGGTATTCTGCCGTATAGGAACTAGCATTGATTTGCAATTTCAATTTATCTGTGAAGTTAATATCTGCAAACCCACTGACATTGAATGTACTACCATTGATGCTCGTTTCATTCAATAATATATCCGAAAGCGGGTTGGCATTCCCAAGAACAGGACGATAGTTACCGCCATTCTTACCGTCACCATAGTCATAACGTCTCATGCCGCGTTCATCATATAAAATATTTTTGTTGGCGTCACGGATAAACAAGGGATAAATCGGTGCTAAGCGGGAAGTAAACGAGAAGATATTTCCGGAATTAAATGTTCCCGAATCATAACTGCCGGGTTCCTGTAGTTTATAGGAATAATAAGCGACATTACCTCCCACTTTTAACCATTTTTTAACTTGATAGTCTGCTTTTAATCGGCCAGTAAATCTTTGATAATCGGACTTTTTAACAACTCCTTCTTCATCCAGATAACCAAGAGAAGCGTAGAAAGAAGATTTTTCATCTCCACCGGATATATTTGCGTTATAATCCCGGCGCATGGCTTGTCTGTATGCGTCATCCCGCCAATCATCGGGTTGCAGGTAATACTGGCTTCCGTCGGGACCTGTCATTAACCGGCCTAAAGTAGCTTTCGGATTGAGTTTATTATTCACAATTAAAGCTTCGCCGTCAGGTATGGTAAAGACATTGTAACGTAGCCTGTCCAACAACATGTTATTTGCATTAGCGGCAGCCGTTGCTTCACTCTGTCCCAAACGATTATAATAGTAATTGTATAACCCTCCGTAATACGCTTCGTAATATTGTCCTGGATCTCTGATTACATCATACTCGATTGTACTGTAATTCTTTACGCCGATCTTAGCGTCCACATTAACCGTTGCTTCTCCTTTTTTACCTTTTTTGGTTGTGATCATAACGACACCGTTAGCAGCACGCGAACCATAAAGTGAATTGGCGGCAGCGTCTTTCAGAATGGAAAATGTTTCGATGTCCTGTTGATTTATGGAAGAAAGATTGCCTGTGTAAGGCGATCCATCCACAATGATCAGCGGATTATTACCGGCATAAAGCGACGTAAACCCACGAATACGCATAGTTGACTGAGAATTCGGTGAACCATCAACGTTACGGATTTGTACACCCGGCATTTGTCCGGCAAGAGAATTGACAACGTTAGTAGTTACGCGCTTTGACAATTTCTCAGCATCCAACGTTGAGGCAGAACCCGTGAACTGACTCTTTTTAGCTGTACCATAGGCCACAACAATGACCTCATCCAATAGAGATTCCAGTGTTTTGAGTGTTACTCTTACTTCCGGAGCTACTGCAACTTCCAGATCTTCCATGCCTAAATACCTGATAAGCAATGTTTTGGCCGA
>JAIRZF010000114.1 GCA_031267385.1 Dysgonamonadaceae bacterium
GACATGATATGGAATACGGACTGCGGATGTTTCACAAAGATACTGAACAATTTAATATCCAACGCCTTCAAATATACGCCTCCCAAAGGAGACATCACAGTAACCATATACCGTGAAAACGAAACCTTATACATTAAAGTCTATAACACGGGAAAAGGCATAAGCCGGGAAAACATCCCGCTTATATTCAACCGTTACAGCGTGCTGGACGACATTCAGGAAAATACGGTGAACGGCCTTTCGTCCAGAAACGGGTTGGGCCTGGCTATCTGCCACAGCATGACGGAATTGCTTCAGGGAAAAATAGACGTCGAAAGCGAAGTTGACAAATATGTCCGCTTCACGGTATCCCTCCCGCTGCTTCAAACAGATGAAAACAAAGAAACAGTCCAGTCCGTCGCTCATCCGCCGTTGCCTCTCCACAACCTGACAGACATGGAAGACCGTAACGCCGGAAACGGCAGAGAGCCGGACGTTCGTGTCCTGGTTATTGATGACAACAGCGAATTGCTTTGGATCGTAAAGGACACGCTCTCGGACGAATACCTCGTAACGACAGCCAACAACGGAGAAACGGGTCTGCAAATGCTGAAGCAGTCCACTCCCGATTTGATAATAACCGACATAATGATGCCCGGAGTAGACGGCATTTCATTGACCAGGCAACTCAAGCAAAACAGGCACACGATGCACATTCCACTGATAATTTTATCCGCAAAAAATACGGCCGGCGAAAAAGTAACGGGTATCGAATCCGGAGCCGACGCATACATTCCCAAACCGTTTGACCCGTCATACCTGAAAGCTATTGTCAAACATTTGATACAAAACCGGAAAGTAATGGAAGAATATTACACGACATCGGCAAGCGCCTATAATTTTGCAAACGGACAGCTGATAGAAAAGGAAGCAAAGGATTTTTTACAGTCTGCCGTCGAAATTATACATGAAAATATTGACAACCACGAGTTTTTGCCCAGAGACCTGGCCGACCGGATGAAAGTCAGCCTCCGCAATTTATACCGCAGGTTTAATGAACTGAATCTCTCTTCGCCCAAAGATTTCATTAAGGAACAGCGTATCCGCCATGCGGCAAAACTGCTGCTGACAACCACCCTCACCATTCAGGAAATTATGTACCGGAGCGGATTTACCAACCGTTCCCACTTCTACCGTGAATTTGCCAAACGATTTGACAGCCTGACGCCAAAAGAGTACAGGTCAAACAATAAGCAAAAAGATGATTTGATTCTAAAATGACAGTTACCTGATATTTATGCCGAATCGCTGTTCCCGGATATTGAACCCTTTAACAACTAACGAATATTTATCGCCGGCGAGGAATTTCATATCCGTTTCAATGGAAACGGAAACTGTTTCACCGGGCAGTAAATTCAGGAAATTGTTTGAATAAAACGACGGGCGTACAGGGCTTCCGTTTTTGTCGAGCCACTGTATCCGAGTAAAAAAAGACAATGCTTTGCCCGTGTTTTTCAAGTTCAAATCAATAAAATGCTTCCCGTTTTCGATTTTGGACTTATACTGCACCCTGATATTTGTACCCGGCAACTTGTTTATATCCTGAAATCCCGCGGTAGCCGGCCCGGTCAAAGTCGTTTTACCCTCATACCGGCTGTTCGACCTCCAATAGAAATTATCGCCGACCTGTCGCCCCTTTTCGTCAAACAAACGAAGTTTAATGAAATGAACATTTGTAACCGCTTCGGGAAACTCTATTTTGAAAATATCATTTACTGCCCCATCCTCCGGAATCTCCGGTATCAATTCTTCCCGGTAAAAGACTTTTTTCATATTCAAGTCATAAACTTCGGCCGAAATTTTATACCCTGAAAATGCCCGGTAATAATCATTTATCACCGAAACCGTGTTCTTCAGGTAATCAAATTGCGGATGAAGCGGCTCACACGCATTCTGAGCCGCGTATAACGCGGCAGTCGGTTCGAGAGACCAATCCCACATACGTCCGGCAACTTGACGAACCGGTGAATTATGATACCAGTACAAAAAACCGGAACAAAAACGATCGCCGTAATGCATTTTATTATAATTCCATACCTCCCATATACTTTTGTAATTCAAAGCTCCCACAAATTGTGCTTTAGTCGAAAATTCGTCAATACTTTCCGACGTTCCGTACTCGTTGACCATGTCCGTATATAACGATGTCATTTGATGAAACCCGTTACCGTCGGAGTAATCCCAAACGGTTTTGTTGATTGGCCAAAGGTCTTTTTCCGGTATCATCTCCCGTAAACATTCGACCGTCGGTAGACAGGGGGCGCCATATTCGGGATTGAACCCGTCGATGCGGCTTCCACGGCCGGATGCCGTATTTTCATAATGACACATGATATTAACCTGTTTATAGGGACTTCCGTCATGTATGCCATCAGATTCCGATTCCATCTGATAACCGCGCGTACCGTCCGATTTCATAAGGAGTTCTTTCATGTCCGGCATTTCGGTAGATTCGTTTGAACAGACATAGTAAGCGAGCGATGCATGGTTGCGAATGCGTTTTACAGTCGAAAGAACGTTCTTTTTGTACAATCCCTCATCATAGGGATGTTTTGTATCGCCCGTCATCCAGAACTCCTGCCAGACCAAAATACCCAGTTCATCGCAAAGCTGGAAAAAATAATCCGACTCGGTAATTCCTCCCGCCCAGGAACGGATAAGGTTAATGCCCGACTGCGCGGAATAGCGCAATTCGGCATAAGTTCGATCCTCCGAATTACGCAACATTGCTTCGGGAAGCCAGTTTGCTCCTTTAATAAAAACAGGTTTTCCGTTTACCCTGAAAATCCGCGATTTATCCGGTGTGTTACGGTCGGATGTAATCTCTCTGATACCAAATCGCGAGGTAATAGAGTCGGTTATAACACCGTCCGTTTCAACCTTGAAGACAATATCATACAATTCCTGCCTGCCCTTGTTTACAGGCCACCATAGACGGGGATTACGAATGATAAGCTGCGGATAATCTTCGGGCGTAAAAACAACTTCTTTCACCTCATTCCGGAAAAGAGAAACTTCCTTTTCGAATTTGATGTTTTCACCCGCAATCTCCCCGATGATTTTTGCAGAAACCGTTTCGTTCTGTCTCAAAACATCCGGGAAAAAAACCTCTACGGAAACCGTTTGACGGGCAATATCATAATCCGGCTTTGACAGTTCGGATTTCACAAACGGATGCTGTAAAGTTACCTTTCCGGTAGTATAAATGGAAATATCTTTCCATATACCGGTATTACGGTCGCGAATGCCGTCCAGATAATAAAAATCCCACCCTACGGTCAACAGCATGGTGACATTTTTGCCTATCTCGCCGTTTCCGCCGTTTTGAAATTCACCGGTTGCCCCGAACGCTTTATCCCCTTTATGCATCATTGTACCGGGAACATCAACGGGGTAAGTTTTTATAGCCAGAATATTTTTCCCGTCCGGTACGGCATAATCGGTAATATTGATTTTATCGCGGAAAAACATTCCCGAAATGTTTCCAACCATATTCCCGTTGAGCCAGATTTCGGCTCTGTAGTTTATGCCGTCAATTTGTAACCATATCTTTTTGCCCTCATGCCGTGTTTTATCCAAATCAAATTCCGTACGAAACCAACAGGTATAAAAATCGCGTCCCGCATGGTATAAATCGGGAATAAGACCGGCCTTCAGGTTATTATTTAAACCGAAATAGGGCTCCGGGTACACATTATTGTAAACGAGTGAATTAAGAACGGTACCGGGAACGATTGCACGCATCCAGTCGTCGGTAGAAATTTTAGGAGTGGAAATATCCTCCTGTCTGGCGGTAATATCTCCCGCTTTTTTCATTTTCCATACAAAAGCTCCATGATGACCGTCTTCGGAACGTAATATACAGTTAAAATCCCGTTCTTTGAATACTTCCTGAGCAATAGAACAGTAAATCGATAATACGTTAAATAAAATAATGATAGTCCGTTTCATACAATTAATATTTTAAGACGCAAAATAATAAATGATATATATGATTCGGGATGCTCATCTTTGCCAAAAAGTTGTCTGCCGGAAATGAATACATTTTTGGCAGACCGGTATACAGATTACTTGACGTGAAGTTCAGGCTGA
>JAIRZF010000142.1 GCA_031267385.1 Dysgonamonadaceae bacterium
AACGCTCCCTTGCTCGACCATACTCCTTCTTTACAGGAATTGCTTGACGAGCGCGGGCGGGAGTTCTTTGATGAAAACTGGCGGCGAAATGACATGATACGCTTCGGAACATTCGAGAGCGAGTATGGTTTTCACAAGCAGGGCTTTCCCAACGCCAACTTTGACAAGAGCCGCCGTATCCTCCCTGTTCCGCAAAGTGTCTTAAATGAAAATACGAACTGGAAACAAAATCCGGGATACTAAATAGCTGCCGGGGCGTTTAAATGGGATTCCAATACTTGTTGTATGGAGAAATTTTCTAATCCTAAATAATAGGCGGCAGTGTCTACAAGCGCTTCCAGCGGGACGAGTCCGATCAGTTCGCCTCCCGCAATGGAGACTCCGTATTGTGCAGCTTCAAACCGGATCATTTCAACGGCTTGGTATATCGCTGTTTTTGTATAGTCGGTGAGGTTCATGGATACCTGTACCATGTTTTTTTCTTTCAGGTCGACTCCCATCGCTTTACAGAAACGGAGTCCGCCTCCTGAAAAACGAACTTTTCCGGCGATTTTGTCGGCAATTTCCAGATTAGTAGTATTCAGGTTCACATTATAAGCTATCAGGAAAGTCCGGGCGCCGATAGCAACAGCTCCTGCAGTTGGGTGGGGGAGTGTTGGCCCGAAATCAGATTGCCATTCCGGTAATTGCATTTTGTTAAACAGACCTTCAAATTCTCCCTTGCGTACAGACGCAAGATTCTCCCGATGGGAGGCGGTTGCTGACTTTTCATATAAGAATACAGGCAATTCATAGCGGGATGCAACTTCCTGAGCAACTTCTTTTGAAAGTGCAACAGCTTCTTCCATCGTGACATTTTTTACGGGAATGAAAGGAACTACATCGACGGCGCCCATGCGTGGGTGTTGTCCTTCATGCCGGGTCAGATCGATGATGCCGACTGCTGTTCCGATGGCTTCGAGAACTGCGTTTTTTAGAGCGACAGGTTCTCCGACAACGGTTACAACCATGCGGTTATGATCTTTATCGCTACTGTAATCCAATAATTTCACACCTTCCTTACCCCGGAAAGAATCAACTATTTTCTCTACTTTGCTTAAATCACGTCCTTCACTGAAATTAGGGACACATTCAATAATTTTATTCATATATTCATTCCATTTAATATAAAAGTTAACATACAAAAATAGCCCACAAAAACGGAAGCGCCAAATTTGTGAGCTATTTTAAGAAAATTATAAATCAAATTATTTTAGCTTGTCAAATATCCATTTCCAGCAGACATCCCATTGTTCGGGGTAAGTCCAATGAGCGGTTTCTTCAACCAGGAATAGCTCTTTTGGCGCTGTAATGACATTGTATGCCGAATATGTGGAGGTCGGGGGACAAACCATATCATTGTATCCAAAAGAGTAAAATCCGGGGACTTTAATCTGGCGTGCAAAGTTCACCACGTCGTAGTATTTGGAATTTTCGATCTTTTTCGCAATTGCAGGATCTTTTTTATCGGCATTACGGAACATATGAGGCCATCCGCCTGCGCGACCGTTCACATAACCGGTCAGATCGGCCAGGGCAGGATAGAAAGCGGCCAATCCTTTGATGCGTGAATCTAAGCCGGCAGTAACAATAGATAAAGCGCCACCCTGGCTTCCTCCGTTGACTACAACGTTTTTGCCGTCGAATTGCGGCATGGAAAAAATATAATCTACGGCGCGGACACAGCCCAAATAAACACGTTTGTAATAATATTCATCACGGTTGTCGAGGTTAGAGACCTGATATCCGGACAAAGCGCCTCTGTCTAATTCCGTATAAACATTATTCGGCATGTTTATAGGGATCCCATGAATCCCTATTTCGAGTATAATCACTCCTTTCGCAGCGGTAGCAACATCGGCGCCGTAAGGACGGATTCCAGCGCCGGGGACTTTCAATACAGCCGGATATTTACCCGGAGCCGTCGGGACACACAATGTTCCGTAAATTCGCCCGCCGTAACGATAGTTCTGGATTCCGACCTGATATACGTTTACTTTATCCGTGCAGCGATCAGGCAATAATGTAGTAACAGGATCGAGTGGAATTTTTGCATTTTCCGCCTTTGCATTTTCCCAAAATTCGATAAAGTCAGCCGGAAGGGTAGTGGTAGGCTGGATTTTTTCAGGATCGAATCCGGCAGTGGCGCGTCCTTCGTAATTTCGTCCTTCATATTTTGCGTATGCCAGGCAGCGTAAAAAACCCGAAGTTTTCATTGTTCCGGCATCAATTGTGGCTTTCCCGTCTTTCAAAGTGATTGTTTTTGATTCACGGGCAGGCATCATGTCTTCTGAAATTTCGTAACGCAATTCGACATTTTTCAACAAAACATCTTTTTTAGCTACTTCAACGAAAAATTTCACTTTTTCACCTGTTTTATAAGTCCAATTATCATGGTCGGGAGCGATGCTGACTTCAATCAGGCGTTGAGCCGGCTGCGCTATCAGAAATGTTGTTGTAAACAGTGTGAAAAACACACATAACAGCACTTTAGAAGAATAAAATGTAATAAAAGTTCGTTTCATAAAGATATGTTTTAAGTTTGTGATTTTTTGGAAGTAAAGTTAGGGATTTTTTGGAATAATCACAAAATTATTTTCGGACAAACATTATCACGATTGTTTTATATTACTTGCCGGCTATTCCAACAGCGAAATAGCTGGCAACATCTTGAAACTGAACGTACATAACACTGCCAAATTAGTATGAAAAGTCAAGAGTTGCGTTCGGGCGTTTCATGTTTCTATCATGGTAATATTTACATATTCTGTATTTTTGTCAACCTTGTCGTTATTATTCGTATTCGTATTAGTAACTGTAGACGAAGACGACTTGAACCCAGTAACTGTAGACGACGACTTGAACCCGTTACCGTTAATGGAAAAATTGAGAATTCCGCGATTATTATTAATAGAAAGGCTAAAAGAGACGTTTTTAAATCTAAAAAATTGAGGAACGATTTTGCCATTCTTTTTACTGTAAATGACTTCGTATGCAGAGGGTTCATCTTTTTCGAAAGCAGCTAAGATTTCATCCGTTAACTTATGGGAGAAAGGAATCCTGATTGTAGTTATAGATTGCTTTACTTTCAATGTCTCTTTATCCTTTTGGCGTACGACTGTGACATCAACATTATCAGCCGATTCACATTTTTTTATTACGGCTTTCAAGTGCTCCTGAGCTATCAGATCATTTGTTAATCCTCCGATAAGCAGAATAATAGCGATAAACAGCAAATTTTTAATTTTCATGATTTTAATTTTTAATTACATTCGACATTTAATATTTCTTTTACTTTTTCTCTCGTTATTTTATCCGGGAAACTATTCACCAATAGACAGTATTGAACTTCGATTTCCTGCGTTACCTGATTATAATCATCTTCTTCAGGCAAATCATTTACCATCTTTTCTATTAATTCCCGTTGTTTAGATACCGCTTTGACTGTGGCTTCCAATTCCGGGTGAATCACGTCCGGATCAGTTATTATTTTACCATTATGAATAATGTAACTTCCTTCGTACGGATCAAATGCATTGTCATTTTTTATGATTTTATTGAAAACAGTTACCAACAATAAAAATGAAGCGGCTATTCCAATCCACAGACTCAATTGTTTCTTTATTCCGGTTAATTTTTTAGTTCCGGGGATTTTATTTTGAATGTTATTAAATTCCCTTTTCATTTCTGTTTCAAAGAATTGAAATAAAGGAATATAGGATTTCAGACGTTCCGGAATATCATTTCCTGAAAAGAAAGAATATAGTTTCTGTTCTTCCTCATTTGAAGTTCTTCCATCGAAAAAACGTTCCAATAATTCTTCGATATGTTTATAATCAGTCATATTTTTTTTCCAGATTTAAAAATAATTCTTTTACTCTTTTTCTGCCTCGTGAAAGATTCATGCGGACAGCTTCGGACGTACTTCCCGTCAATTCTGCAATTTCTTCCACTTCGTATCCGTCTATGTGTTTCATGCGGAGGGTTGATTGTTGCAAACCGGGTAGTTGACTCATAATTTGCATCACATGATCTAACTGGTCTTTCGTTTCCAATCGTTCGGATATTAACAGTTCTTCGTCTGTCGGGTACGACTCGTCCAATTGGTTTGTTTCTCTCTGAATTAATCTTAATTTATTAATACTTAAATTTTTAACGATAGTTGTTGACAAAGCTGGGATACTATTATAATCCGCTAATTCGTTTCGCATGTACCACAGTTTCAGGAAAAGTTCCTGTACCACATCTTCAGCATCCTCTTTGTTATCAAAGAACTTTCCGGCATAGATCATCATCTGTCTACGCAATGGCAAAACTTCCTGTTTAAATCGTTTTTGATCCATATCCATTCTAATGACAAAAAAGAGAGAAAAATGTAACATCGGGTAGAGGGAGTTAAGGGGAGTTAGAAGGAGTTGGGAGTTAGAAGAATGGCTTGCGCCGGAAATATTCTTCTAACTCCCAACTCCCTCTAACTCCTAACTCCCTCTAACTCCCTCTAACTCCTTCTCCTGAAAAACCATACCGCCAGTACCAGAGTTATGA
>JAIRZF010000151.1 GCA_031267385.1 Dysgonamonadaceae bacterium
TTTTGGATCAAGTCGTTAGCAGTTTCGGATTCAGGTGGTTTGAATTTACGGCGGATAAAGGTTTTTTCCTCAATGGAAAACCTCTGAAATTGATTGGAACCAACCGGCATCAGTGCTATGAGAACTTTGGCTTTGCTTTACAGGATGAAATGCACGTCAGAGATATACTTCTTTTGAAAGAAATGGGCGCTAATTTCCTTCGGGTATCGCATTATCCTCAAGATCCCGTACTGATGGATTTATGCGATAAACTGGGAATCCTGACTTCCGTTGAAATACCGGTTATAAATACTATTACCGAAGGGCAGGAGTTTCTGGACAATTCATTGAACATGATAAAAGAAATGGTGAAACAGGATTTTAATCGTCCTTCGGTTATCATTTGGGCTTATATGAATGAAGTGATGCTCAAACCCCCTTTTTCAGGAGAACGTCATAAGCAATATTGCCTGGAAGTGAACAGGCATGCCCGGGCAATCGACGAAATCTTACGGAAAGAAGACCCTTCGCGTTATACCATGATCCCGTTCCATGGATCCATGACTGCCTACGAAGCCGCAGGACTATTCGATGTGCCCCGGATTATCGGCTGGAATTTATATCAAGGCTGGTATGGCGGGGAATTTACCGGATTCGATACATTTATGGATCAGTTCCACGAAAAATATCCGGATAAACCTACCATTATTACGGAATATGGCGCAGACGTAGATCCCCGTTTGCACAGCTTCAGCCCGGAAAGGTTTGATTATACGGCGGAATACGCGAACCTGTATCACGATCATTATTTGAAAACCATCATAGACCGGGATTATATTTCCGGAGCTGCAATCTGGAATTTGAATGATTTTCATTCCGAAGCGCGTGGAAATGCCGTTCCGCATATCAATAGTAAAGGAATTACCGGTTTGGATCGTAAAATCAAAGATACTTACTCCTATTACCGGGCTTTCCTGAGTAAAAATGCCCTTATTTCGATCGGAGGCAAAGAATGGAAAATACGGGGTGGGGTAGAAACGGAGAATGGGAAATGCGTTCAACCGTTGCGTATTTATTCAAACCTGTCGGAAATTAGCGTTACAATAAATGGAAAATCCGTCGGTACAAAAATTCCCGTCAAAAATAATGTCGCAGAACTCAATATCCCTTTCGAAAATGGTACAAACCTGATTGTCGCAAGCGGAATGAAAGACGAACATCTGATCCTGGATTTTTATCAATGCGAGTTCAACGTAATTCCTGCCTCTTTGACCGGTAAAAGCCTACCCGTAAACGGGATCAACGTTATGTTAGGTTCTTCCCGCTATTTTGAAGACCGGATTTCAAATACAATATGGATTCCGGAACAGGAATATAAAGCCGGAAATTGGGGTTACGCAGGCGGAAATACATTCCGGCCTAAATCGAATTATGGAAACTTACCGGCATCCGACCTGAATATTTTGGGAACAGATCAAGACCCCCTGTTTCAAACACAACGGGAAGGTCTTGAATCGTTTAAATTTGATGTCGATAACGGAAAATACGCTCTGTATCTGTATTGGGCGGAATTGATCCCGGCGTCTAAAAAAGAGGCTTTAGCCTATAATCTCGGGAGTGATGCCAGCTATGATTCCCAGGAAACCCGCTTATTTCATGTGAAAATAAATAACGAGTATATTCTAAAAGATTTTAACATTGCAACTCAATGTGGTACCGGACGTGCTGTTGTAAAAAAAATCGAAATAGATGTAACGGAAAATAACGGCATATCAATTGATTTCGAAGCTGTAAAAGGAAGACCTGTACTGAATGCCGTTCGCTTGATTAAATTAAATTGATGATAGTATGAGACAAACATCACCCAGAATAAGAAAGAAATTTTACATCGAACTTACTTAATTCAATTATTATTTTTATCTTTGCCGCCGTATAAGTTCACATACATACAAATATCTAATGCGAGAACTTTTCGGAAACAGTCACTTTACCCTATTTTTTAACATTTGCAATTTGGATGTTAACAGGTATTTGTTAACACACACACACACACACACACACACACACACACAGCCTCGCGCGTTATTATAATCATAAATTTATTAATATCAAAGCATTACCCCTTGTCAAAACAAGAGGATTACAAGCTTTTTCCTTCCATTTATACTGCAACTCTACCGGAATCAATGATTCTGTTCACAAAGCAACATGTAATGCAAACATTTCAGACGGAAATTATAGGAATACGCTCCGTACTGCAAACATTTCAGACGGAAATTATAGGAATATGCTCCGTACTGTAAACATTTCAGACGGAAATTATAGGAATATGCTCCGTACTGTAAACATTTCAGACGGAAATTATAGGAATACGTTCCGTACTGTAAACATTTCAGACGGAAATTATAGGAATACACTCTGCACTGCAAACATTTCAGACGGAAACGAAAAGAAAGAAATGAGAAATAATAATTACCCCTTTAAATTTACAAACAAATGGAAACAAATAATTTTATATCTATCATGAAACGAAAATTTTTATCTTTTTTATTGATCTTGCTGGTCAGTTCGGCGGCAAATTTTGCACAAGCTGAAAGTGGAACGTGCGGGACAAACCTTACGTGGGAACTGTCCGAAGGTACGCTAACCATTTTAGGCACTGGAGCGATGAATGATTTCGGCTATGGTGGTGCTCCTTGGTATAGTCTTCGAAATGCAATTACGACGGTGAAAATAGAGGACGGCGTAACAAGCATTGGAGACATGGCTTTTTACGCTTGCACAAATTTTAAATCGGTTACGATCCCAGCTAGCGTGGAGCGTATTGGAATGTATGCTTTTATCTATTGTTACGGTCTTGAATCAATCACGATCCCCGGCAGTGTGGAAAACATGGAACTTGGCGCTTTTTCAGATTGCATAAATCTTAAATCGGTTACGCTCCTCGACGGCTTGACAAGCATAGGAACTTATGCTTTTTTCGGATGCACAAGTCTTAAATCGGTTACGATCCCGGAAAGTATGGCAAGTATTGGAGGATCTGCTTTTTACCACTGCACAAAACTTGAATCGGTTATGATCCCCAACGGCGTAACAAGCATTGGAAGTCAGGCTTTTGCCGATTGCTTTAGTCTCACATCGGTCACGATCCCGGAAGGTTTAGAAAGCATTGAAGAATTTACTTTTTACGCGTGCGGTTTTGAATCTATCACGATCCCAGCCAGCGTGAAAATCATTAAACGTGCTGCTTTTTATGCTTGCGATAACTTGACTGAAATCGTTATAAAAGCAGAAACTCCTCCTTTGCTTGAGGAAAACGTTTTTAGTGACATACTATTCGCTGATTTTATCTATGTCCCTTGTGGCGCGGAAGAGAGTTACAAGGCAGCTGATTGGGGTTTATACAGAGATAAAGTAGCAGGAGAAGTACCTGATATTACCCTGAAAAGCAACGATGACGACATGGGCGAAGCTGTGATCAAACAAAAAAACACCTGTAGCAGCGACGAGGCTATCATAGAAGCTAATGCCGGAGCCGGTCACTACTTCGTGAAATGGAACGACGGCGGCCGGAACAATCCGCGCACGATTACCGTAACGGAGGATACCACTTTTACGGCCGAATTTTCACCGATTTATCCTCTCGTATTACGTAAAGACCTCGAAGATGCTGTCGTCTGTCTTGGCGGAAGCCATACTTTTGAGATTGAGGCGGAAGGAGAAGAACTGACTTATGAGTGGTATTACAGGGATCAGCTCATCCTGAGAGCGAACACGAACAGCTATACGGTAACAAATGCGAATCACGGAGATTACGGAATCTACCATGTGGTTGTTCGGGGCAAGGTTGGAGACCTCAGAATGAGCGTTTACAGTAAAAACGTACGTCTCTGGGTGGCGGATCAGTTGCCGGAAACACTAAGCTTTGTAAGCTGTCCCGTCCAGGCGGTTACCGGGGAAACGTACCATATCAAGCTGGCCGGGTATTCCGACGTCACGCAATATATTTGGAGTTATCGCGTAGGGGCAACCCTTGTGGTTGCCCAAAACACGGTTGCCCAAAACACCAACGACGGCGTCACGTTCTCTCCTGCAACAGGCGGTGTAGGGCAAAACGAAACCCTGGCAACGTTCGGCGCTCTCTCGGTAGGTCAAGGCCTGCTGACCGCGACACTGACCCATCCTTGCGGAACACGGCAGGCAACGCAGGCCATTGTGGTGCAATATCCGACCGGAGTTGAGCAGGTTGCTGAAACAGCTATCCGGGTTTTCCCGAATCCGACAACAGGCATCGTAAAAGTTTCCGGCACGAAGTCGAACCAAATCATCCGCATAGTGGATATTGCAGGCTCTCTGAAAGGCGATTACCCGGCTCAAGACGGCGAGACAACGATCGACCTGGTAGGTTTCACCAAAGGAATTTACCTGGTTCACTACGATGGCAAGGCTTTCAAGGTGGTGAGGAAGTGAGGTGAGAGACCATAAGACTAATGAATTTTTATTTCCACTTTCCCTGCTTTCAAACCTTCCGCTTTTGCCTCGAAAAACAGAGTTCCTTCCGTTTCTCCAGCCTGAACAATAGCCGTCAGTTGTCCGTTGAAAAGATGCATCTGAGGTAAATGGAAAAGGTCAAGGCAAGTAGGATCGCCGTTGGCCGATGCCCGGTATTTCCCGGCGCCGCTTACAGAAAAACGGATTAACCGCTGGTCATCGGGGCAAAGATTACCGTCCTTATCCACCACGCTTACATTGATGTAGGCTAAATCTTTTCCGTCGGGCGAAAGGTTGGCGCGGTCAACGCTTAATTGAATATGGTGCGGCTTTCCGGCTGTATGGACGGTTTTTTCCGCACATGCTTTGCCTTG
>JAIRZF010000194.1 GCA_031267385.1 Dysgonamonadaceae bacterium
GGTCGGGAACGTCTTCGAAAAACAGGGGGTTGGTGTACGTCCCGTTGCCGTTGTCGGCGGTATGGGTGTTGTATTGCCTTTTAGGCGGCACGCTTGTGCCCTCGACCGTCTGTTCCACTGTTTGCATCGTACCGTCGGAGTTGTAGTAGAGATAAACGGTATCCTTATGAACCATCGCCGCCGGATCGGCGGTGAATTTGTCCTTGACGACAGGGTTTTGCGCAAATGTCAGCTGTGCAAAAAATACAGTTGCTAACAGTAAAATCCGATTTTTCATGTTCGTTGTAATTTTTATGATGATTTCTCAAGAAACTTTTTTTCCAAACACGGAGACACGGTAGTATTTTGATTTCAGAGGGACTTGAAAACAACTCCGTGCCTCCGCGAGCCTTACAGGTTTCAATTCGTATTGAATTGCAACATTGTTATCGAATATGGCGGAAAGGTATAACTGAAGTTCCCGGAGGCTTTTATGTACGATTTTACGGGAATGATTTTCTCCGGTTCGTCTATTGTATTGGTATCTTCCGGATGGGAACCCCGGAGTTCTACTTTCGTCGCTTTTGAAGCGACTTTCATCTTGCCGTCTATTGATATGGATACTTTTTGCGGTTCTTTCTCGACGTTAACTACCTTGAGATATACATGGCCTGTTTCCGAGTCTTTTGTTGCAACACAGTAAAGCTTTTGCACGCTTACAGGGGAAGCGCCCGTTACCGAATCCCTCCGGGTAAGAGGCAACTCAAATGTCGGCAGGTTTTCAGCAACGACGGGTACGACCTTATCACCCAGATAGCTTGCAAATATAACCTGTGCATGGTATGCGGGCGAGCCATAAGCGTCGAGCGCATTGTAACCGATCAGGTCGGATTCCCATTGCATAGCCCCCGGACTGACATTGACAAACAAAGGTGCGTAGCATGACATTATACAAACGTCGGAATTACGTTCCATACAGGTCATCCATGCGGCATCTCCCAGTGCGGCATTCATATTGGTTGTGGGGCGGCCTTCGCGTGTCGCCCATTCGCCGCAGAAAATTTTGGGGCCGTTTCGATCGTATGAATCGTACTGAAAAGCGTTCCGGTACATATCGTTCGCATTCCGGTAATAATGTTCGTCGATGATATCTACCCGTACTCCCGGCACATTCATCGTGTTCCCCATATTTGTGTTTCCGCCGATTGTGGAAATGATTTCCAGTTGCGGATATTTAGCTTTTACGGCCTCGTAAAATTGCATGTAACGCTGCGTGTAACTGCCTGATGCATCAAACCAGTCTTCATTTCCGATTTCGACATACGTCAGTTTGAACGGCTCCGGATGACCGTCCCCGGCCCGTTTAGCGCCCCATTTCGTATCCGTTCCGCCCATAACATATTCTATCTGGTCTAATGCGTCATCAATGAATGGCTGAAGAAACGAACCTGTCAGATAGTCGCGATTCAGCACATAACCTGCAAAAAGGCCGACAAGGGGTTCGGCTCCGATATCTTCCGCCCATTGAAGAAATTCCAGCATCCCCAGCCCGTCGGTCGAACGATAGCCCCACGGGCTTTCGTGTCCGGGACGCAAATCGGTATCGCCTGTCGTTTCTTTCCAGTTGAAGCGATTGGCAAAATTACCGCCTTCGAGGTAATTACCTCCCGGAAAACGCAGGAACCGGGGATTCATGTCACGCATCATCCCCATGAGGTCGGGACGAAGTCCTTCCGGGCGATTGTTGAATGTGGGAGGAAAGAGCGTCACACGGGTAAACCGGTATTGACCCGGGATGCCGGCAGAAATACGAAAACGGGCATCTTTTGTCGGAATTACTCCGGCTCCGGTACGGAATGAAAACTGATGTTTCTTCCACTGCCCGGAAATGCCCGAAACCTTTGCCGTGGCATATACGGTTCCCCCGTCGAGGCTTTCGAGAGTTACCGTAAGCGTCGGACTGCCCGCAGTTGTCTTTACATAAAAACTCCCTTTGTAATCAGTGTTTGGACGAATTGGAAATCCCCAAAATCCTTCATTTAATACGCCGACCGTTTTATTTTCTTTCAGTTCAACAAGAAGCGACACCCTGTTCGCCGCATTAATACCCTCGTTTCTGTCTATCGAAATACTTGCGGCTATGGTATCGCTAACAGACCAGCCCGGAATGACCGGTTGAGTTCCCCCCCTGCCCTGACCCTGCCTCCCTGGAATTGCGTCTTTCATTGACGGGTTTCTGATTAACTGGGCATACAAACCTCCTTCGTATGAGTAATTGATTTCTTCCGTCATCAATCCATACAACATCGGGCTGACCGTAACCGAAGCCTTATCAACCTGCAATACTAACTTCGGCGCCTCTTCCCGGGCGCTCGCGAACATAAAATTCATTAAGCCGAAACAGCTTAATCCTAAAAGAGATATTATTTTTTTCATCTGATAAATTTTTAAAACTCATATAATTGTATAAGAATATATTTTTTGTGAGCGATTGTTGCTTTTGTTTATATTTCCAATGTTATTTAGTTGCTAATAATTATAAATTTAAGATATATAATCATATAAACTATTTAATGAATGGCGCTTAAGTGAATTTAAAGAGGGGAAATCTTAAACTTGTCATTCCCCTCTTCTTTAACTGCCTTCTAAAAAGAAGAAATCCTAATAACCGGGATTCTGTTTTAAATTTCCATTGGCATCAATTTCTCTTCTGGGGATAGGGAAAAGTGTTCGATAATCACCATTGGGAGTATGTGAAAACCATGATTTTTCAGTATAAACTCCAAAACGGATCAAATCCTGTCTACGACGGCCTTCCTGATTAAATTCCCAGGCTAATTCATCAAGAAAACGACCATACTTTATATCTGCGCCGCCTTCAAACGTATTTTTCGGATCTGATCGATTGTCTCTGATACCATAATCATATACGCTGCCTGCAAGAAGTTCGGCGCCTGTCACGACGGCTTTTTCAGGGGCGCCGGTAAAAGCCCTTCTACGTACTTCCGTCACAATCGCAGCAGCCTCATCCGCTCTTCCTGTCCGTAAAAGACATTCAGCCTTCATCATCAGCACATCGGCATATCGAAAAACAACAAAGTCATTATTCAAACAGTTGGACGAGCCGAGACCGATCTCATATTTTTCAAACCGTATACCCTGATGTTGTTCCGACTGGGCAATGCTATTTATTTCATTGACAAAATCCATCGGCTTACCAATAAACTCTGCACTTCCACTGGAAATTAATATGGGCTCCCCTGCAATCGTAAATTGTGGTCCGGAGACAAAGTTGTCACTGTATCGATTATCGTCAGGATCAAATGTGTCGATGAACTGCGGAATAGCGCACATGCCTCCCCAGGGCTCCATTGTCAGATTGTATTTATATTGCAGACCGGACGGTAATGTTTGCATGTGATGATCGAACGCATTCCATCCCGTGGTGTAATCGGCATCCACAGCCAATCCGAAAATGATCTCCGCCGAGTTCTGATTTTCAGTAATAAATACATTTTTCTGTCTTGGCTCCAGTTCGTATCCTACCCCCGAGTTAATAATCAAATTGCATTGTTCTATACATTTTTCCCATTCCGGAACACCTGTATAAACTTCCGCATTCAGATACATCTTCGCCATCAGGGTACGGGCTGCCCATTCATTAAAGCGTGCATACGTACTCCGGTCTCTTGCGCCGGACAACAGGGGAAGACACTCGGTGATTTCCGCAAAAATGAAATCATATACTTGCTTTCTGGTTGACTGTTCGGGTAAAAATCCATCCGGGACATCAAACTTTGTCGAGATAGGAACGTTCCCGAAAAGATCGCACAACAAGTAATAATAACTTGCACGTGTTGTTCTTAACTCGGCGATTATTGCGCTGGATACCTCCTGATCACTGACCGGTAAGAATCCGGATTCAATTTGATAAATCAACCGGTTACAATTAGTGATCCCCGTATATATGCGTGTCCAGAGGCCTCGATTCCAATCCTCGGTTTCTGTCCAGGTATGTTCGTGAGCGCGCCTGTACAGGCCTCCGTCCACCCAGCCATTGGGCCGGGCAGGTATAACGACCTGGTCGGCGGTAATTTCCTGATAACGCCAAACGCCATCAAAATCAAGCATGCATGCACGCCATTGAGTGTATGCAGAACCAATAATAGCCGGAATGTCTTTTTCTGTCGGTTCGAACTGTTCGGCAATCATTTCATTATAACTTGTGTTGTACAATTCTGTACATCCGGCGCTTACAAGGGTGACCAGCAGGATCACCGGTAAATTTTTACAATTAAATAGTTTCATTTTCTTCTGTATTAAAAATTAAAAAGTAACATTAAGACCAAACGTAAACGTTCTTACTGTCGGATATTTATCCCGGCTGTCATTACCGGGATCAAGACCGCTTGCATTCACTTCGGGATCAATGCCTTTGTATTTAGTTATCACAAAAGTATTAAGTGATGAAGCATATACTCTTACTTTGTCGACATATTTTAAATTTTTTGCATTGAATGTATATCCCAGTGTAATGTTGTCGATTTTCCAGTGGTCTCCCTTTTCAATGTAACATGAGTTGTATTCAAGATCCACATCATTGTTTAACACCGCTTTGCCAAATACAGGATCGTATGCTGATGTCAACCGGTTGTATTGCTGATGTGTCTTGGTGTTTTCGTAATACATTCTTTCAAAATTCAAGATATCGTATCCGAACGCTCCTCTCATGGTTACAGCAAAGTCGAAATTCTTGTAACGTACCGAATTGTTCCAGCCCAAATAATACTTGGGAAGCCCGTTTCCCAAAATCATTTTATTTTCTTCCGTCTTGGCAAACTCATCATAGGGAACCGCATTTCCTGTTTTCGGATCCTCGTAAATCCACTTGCCGGCATTATCAATATCAATTACTTTATAGCCCCAAAAATTACCGATTTTACCTCCTATGTCCAACCGGTGTGTAGGTCCATAGATAGGGATCTGAGCATCACCGGCTGTAATATAAGAATTTTGTGGCTCGTATAAATCATTGGATAGCGTAACTAATTCATTTTTATTCGTAGAGAAATTCAGGTCGGAGTTCCATTCAAAATTTCCTGTTTTTATGGGTACGGTCTTAATCAGGACTTCAAGGCCTTCATTTTTCATTTCACCGACATTTGCACGGGTCGTATTAACCAGATTTGGCGGCACCGGTACGGTATAATCGTACAGCAACCCGTCAACTACCCGAACATAATAATCAATGCTTCCGGATACGCGGTTTTTAAGGAATGCAAAATCGACGCCAATATTTGTTTCCTTTTTCTCTTCCCACCTCAGATATGGGTTTGGATTACGTGTGGGAACAAGCGTTTGTATCCATTCCCCGTCGGTATAGACCGCCCCGCTGTAGCCGAGTGTTGCCACACCCAGAAACGAACTGCCAGGCTGGGTTCCGGTTATGCCGTAACCTGCACGCAGTTTCAACTCATCAACAAATGAAACATCTTTCAGAAATGATTCTTCTTTCAACCGCCAGCCGGCGGAAACTGCCGGGAAAGTACCCCACGGATTATTTGTTCCGTACAATTGGCTGGCGCCCTCGTGCCGTAAACTGGCCATTAGCAGGTAACGATTTTTGTAATTGTAGTTAAAACGCCCAAAAAAGCCAATCAGGTTGTTAATACTTCTACCGCTGCCCATATCCCAAAATGTTGTTTCCCTTTGTATAGCTTGCCCTAAGCCAATGTTATGCTGGCCAAATATGTCTGTAGGAAAATAGGTATTGTTCATTGAATGATCCCTCCCGTCGTAATCCTCGTAGCTGTATCCGGCCAATAATGTGAATGAATGATCCTTAATTTGATTTTTATACTCAGCCGTTAAATTCACTAATCGGTTAACACTTTGATTGGCATTAAGAGATGCAGAGCCATTGCGTCCATTCAGAACGGTTGATATGTGTTTACTGGTTTCATAGGATCCACCGTGTGAATTAAATTTGGAATAAGATATAAGCGCTTGCAAATTCAGTCCGTTCATGGGTTTTAGTGTAACAGTACCGTTGATACGGGTAAATTGTGAATGGCTGTCATTATCTGCTTCCATGATGCGGGAAACAGGATTTCCGACCTCAAAAATACCCGCTTCGTACCAATTTCCTTCAGCATCTTTAACCGGTATGGTAGGGTGGTACTGATTTACCCATCTATATACGTCGTTACTAAAAGAACTGGAATTTTCATTACGTGACACGACACCAAGATTAAGCAGCAACTTACCGTTGAACATGCTGTGATTCATGTCGGCACGAAGATTAAACCTTTCACGGAACGATTTCTTAAAAATACCTTCCGAGTTATTGTATTTAATTGACGCTAAATAATTCGTTTGCTGGCTGCCACCCCTGATTGTCAGGTCATGGTTTTGAATCAACGGCGTCCTTGAAACTTCATCAAACCAGTTGGTGTCTCCACCGTAATCCTGGGATGCTCCAATTACGCCTTGAGATATAAGCCTGTGATAATCATCCGCATCAAGCACTTCCGTTTTCTTGCGGATCGCCTGGGTGCTAAGATATCCCGAATAACTCACATGGCTTCGAATGTCAGCATTGGCCTTTTTCGTGGTAATGATGATCACACCGTTGGTTCCGCGGGTACCATAAATTGCGGCTGCCGAACCGTCTTTTAAAACGTCAATCGATTCAATATCTTCCGGCGAAACGGTATTAAAATCGCCGGGGATGCCGTCAATCAAAATCAGCGGATTCGTGCTGGTTCCATGAAGCGTGGTATTCCCCCTCAGCCGGATCGATGAGTTGCCGGACGGGTTACCGCTGGTGGTGTTGATTATTAATCCGGCCACTTTCCCCTGTATCAATTGCCCGATGTCCCGCATGCTTCCCTGCGTAAAATTTTCCGATTTGACGGAAACAACGGCACTGGTGACGTCTGCGGTTTTAATCGTACCGTAACCGATAACTACGACTTCGTCCATCAGTTGAGCATCCTCAATAAGTTCAACATTAATTATCGTTTGATTGCCTGCGATAATTTCTTCCTTTACATAACCGATATAAGAGAATACCAGTACAGATTCCTTTCCCGGTACCGTAATACGATACTTACCATCGTTATCCGACGCTGTGCCAAGACTTGTTCCCTTAATCGACACATGAACCCCGGACAGCGGTTCTCCCCGGTCGGTTACAACTCCGGTAATGACAATACTTTGATCTCGCTGTTGCAAGATTTGTTCTTCAGCATTCAAGACAAGAACCCCTTGAATTAAAGCTAAAAAACAGACAAGGATTAATTTTTTAAATGTTTGTTTCATAAAAATTTGTGTTTTAAATTAATAATGTAATTATAGAAAAATATAAACATGGTTATACAAACAGGTTGACAGTGCACATTAACAAAGATTATCTTATTGCAACGACTACCTTTTTTCCACTGTATTCAACTTTTTTTACAACCGCACCATCATGGGTAATCGTAAAAGTTCTGCTGTTCAACATCCCGGGATAAGAACCTTCACGAGCGCCTATTGTCAATGTGCGTGACGAGTTGTTCCATTTCATCGGTATTTC
>JAIRZF010000220.1 GCA_031267385.1 Dysgonamonadaceae bacterium
ACATTACGGATAAAACTCTCCATGGAAAGTGGCTGGCGGTCATCTACATTGCCTTGGGTGATAACAAAACTCATTATTTGCGGTCTGGGGACAACGCGAAAAGGAATAAACAGGAATAACAAAGAAAAGAGGCTGTCCAGAAATTTTCGGAACAGCCTCTTTCTTTTTTTTTGCTTTGAGTGGGGTGGAAGACCGGGTTCGAACCGGCGACCCTCAGAACCACAACCTGATGCTCTAACCAACTGAGCTACGACCACCATAATCAATTGAACTTTCAATCGCGGTGCAAAGCTACAATATTTCTTGCACTTTGCAAATTTTTGAACAAAATATTTTACTTCTGCAGCTAAAATACTATTTGTAGACTGCTTTTTTCCCTGCCAGCAAGGTATTCCGCATCAAGGAAATAATTGTCATGGGACCTACTCCTCCGGGTACCGGAGTGATGTAAGAACATTTTGGCGCTACCTCGTCGAATTTGACGTCCCCGGTCAGTTTAAATCCTGATTTTGTTTTATCGGAAGGGACGCGGGTTGTTCCGACGTCAATGACAACGGCTCCGTTTTTAACCATATCCGCTTTGAGGAATTCGGGAGATCCCAGGGCTGCAATAATGATGTCGGCTTGCAGGCAATGATCCCAGATGTTTTTCGTACGGCTATGGCAAACAGTTACGGTACAATCGCCGGGATATGCTTTTTGCATCATCAGTGAAGCCACCGGTTTCCCGACAATATTGCTTCGTCCCAGGACAACGCAATGTTTGCCGGAAGTCTCAATACGATAACGTTTCAGCAGTTCCAGTATTCCTGCGGGGGTGGCGGAAACAAAACACGGTAATCCGATGGACATCCGGCCTACATTGACCGGATGGAACCCGTCGACATCTTTACGGTAATCAATGGTTTCAATCACTTTTTGTTCGGAAATATGTTTCGGTAAAGGCAATTGGACGATAAATCCATCGACATCGGGATCATGATTTAATTCAGTCACCTTGTTCAGTAATTCTTCTTCACTTACATTGTCTTCGTAACGTATCAATGAAGATTTGAATCCAACTTCCTCACAGGTTTTTACTTTCCCGGCGACATAGGTTTCGCTGCCACCGTCGTGTCCGACAAGAATTGCAGCCAGATGAGGGATTTTCCCTCCTGCGGCTTTTATTTCTTCAACCTCTGCTGCAATTTCGAGTTTCATTTGTGCCGCAATGGCTTTACCGTCTATTAACTCCATGTTTGATATTGTGTTTACCGGTTGGATTGTGGATTTGTTTCGGGGTTATCTGCGTTTCAACATTCCTTTTCCGGGAAATTTGGAACCGGTCACCATTTTCATCATCTTGCGGGTCTCGTCAAACTGTTTAAGCAGTTTATTGACTTCTATCACGTTGGTACCACTTCCTTTTGCGATACGGGCGCGACGGGAGCCGTTCAGAATAGTGGGATTGCTGCGTTCTTCCGGGGTCATGGAGTAAATGATAGCTTCAATGTTTTTGAAAGCATTGTCGTCGATATCCACATCTTTCAGGGCTTTCCCGACTCCGGGGATCATGGATGCCAGGTCTTTCAGGTTACCCATTTTTTTGATCTGCTGGATTTGAGACAGGAAGTCGTTGAAGTCAAACTGGTTCTTGGCCAGTTTGCGTTGTAATCTTTTGGCCTCTTCTTCGTCGTATTGTTCCTGGGCTTTTTCCACCAGGGATACAATATCACCCATGCCAAGTATCCGGTCGGCCATCCGTTTGGGGTGGAAAGGATCGATGGCGTCCAGTTTTTCTCCTGTTCCGACGAATTTGATGGGTTTATCGACCACGGTACGGATGGAAAGCGCCGCTCCACCACGGGTATCTCCGTCCAGTTTAGTCAGTACTACTCCGTTAAAATCCAGACGGTCGTTGAATTCTTTCGCGGTATTTACGGCGTCCTGGCCGGTCATGGAGTCGACCACAAAAAGAATTTCGTTCGGATTGACTGCCGCTTTGATTGCTGCAATCTCGTTCATCATTTGTTCATCGATAGCCAAACGGCCGGCGGTATCTATAATTACGACGTCATTTCCGTTTTGTTTAGCCTGTTTAACGGCATTCTGAGCGATCTGAACGGGATTTTTATTTTCTTCTTCAGTGTAAACCGGTACTTGTATTTGTTCTCCAAGGATTTTCAACTGTTCTATGGCAGCGGGGCGATACACGTCGCAGGCTGTTAACAGCGGTTTTTTAGCTTTCTTTTCTTTCAACATTTTAGCCAGTTTGCCCGAAAAAGTTGTTTTCCCGGAACCTTGTAATCCTGACATCAAAATGATTGAAGGAGAACTTTTTAAGTTGATTTCCGCAGTCTCACCTCCCATCAGTTGGGCTAATTCGTCGTGGACGATCTTGACCATCAATTCGTTTGGTTTTACTGCGGTGAGCACATTCTGCCCGATTGCTTTTTCTTTTACCGTATCGGTAAAAATTTTGGCGACTTTATAATTTACGTCGGCGTCCAGTAGGGCTTTACGTACGTCTTTGAGTGTTTCCGCAACATTAATTTCGGTGATTTTTCCTTCACCTTTCAACAGTTTAAACGATCGTTCTAGTCTGTCACTTAAATTTTCAAACATGTGATTCAGGATTCTTTAATTTCGAGCGCAAAGATAATGAAAAGATTCAAATTTTCCGATTTTGCCAGTGACCTCGTTTCATATAAATGTAACTCCAGATAAAAATACCTCCCCAATAGACCGGTTCTGTCGTCCAACAAACAGCAAGAGATGCTTTCAGATAGGTAGTAACAAGCCACATATAAGAGACATAAATTCCCAGGGTCACGATTTCGATGATCAAAGCGGTGCGGGTATTTCCGCTCCCGGATACGGAATTGAAGAATACACTGGCGACTGCGATGACCGGTAGCGCTGCCAGAATGACATACAAGGATGGAATAGAGGCATTTATTAATTCCGGGTTGGAGGAATAAATAGACAGTACCAGTCCCGGAAATAGTGCAGCGGGTATGATGAGTATACCTGTAACCAATAAACTCATCCTTGATATTCTCCGGAGCAATGGGATCACGTCGTCTTTGTTCCCGGAACCGATTGTGTTACTGACCAGGGTATTGGTAGTTGCTCCCAACGCGAAAATCGGGATGGAAATGATCATATATACGCTACGCACCACATTGGAGACGGCAAGCGGCATTTCGCCCATATGTTCAATTGCCAGAAAGAAGAAAAGCCAGGTTCCCAACGACAGGAAATACTGGATCATCAGTGAAAATGAGATGTTCAGTATGTTTTTGATCACCCGCAGATTTTTGAAACGGATCATTGTGAAGCCGTACTTTTTCAAGTCGACAGTGGTTACGGTATAGATGATAAAAAACAACACGGAAGCTGCTTCGGAAGCGACGGAAGCGATTGCGGCTCCTGTGATTCCCATCTTGGGGAATCCCCAATTTCCGAAAATGAGTGTGTAATCAAGGAATACATTTACTAGAGCCATGAGTAAGGCATTGAGAGACAATACTTTTGTGTTGGTTGTCCCGACATAAAACGCCCTGAACATAACATTGACCACGGAAAAGAAGAGTCCGTAAATACGCCGGTCGAGATAACCGGATGCAGCTTCCAGTACATTTTTTGAGCTCAACAGATTCCCTAAAATAGTTTCGGAATAAGTTCTGGTAAAGAAAAATAAGATCAGGGCTAAAGCAAACAAAAACAGGCTTCCGTGCACGACGATCTCTCCTATTTTATGGTGCTCTTCTTCTCCATTTCGCCGGCCTATCAGGATCTGAGATCCTGTGCTGAATCCGAAAGCCAGCATGAACAGTACGATATAGAAAATGCCGGCAATGGCGGAAGCGCCTAATTCAACTTCTCCGACATGACCGAGAAAAGCTGTACTGGTAACCTGTATCAGGTTTTGCACGAGTAATGTCAGGAAAATCGGGTAGGCGACTTTAAATATTTGTGAATAATTGTATTTTTGAGCCACTAACTTCTGTGTTTAATTGAGCGCTGTGTTTAATTAAGCGCTGTTTTAATTAAGCATTGTGTTCATATAAATGTCTTTGTCAATAGTTATTGATTCGTCTGAAAGCCGTATCATTCCCCAGTAATGGGAAAAAGTTCCGGAAGAACTGTTCAGTTCGGTTATTTCTTTTTTTCCTGAAATACCTGCTATTGCGGACAAAAAATCATTTTTTGTATCGGGATCACAAAAACATTCTTTCAGTACAATGGAAGATCCTTTTGCTCCGGGAATAGCGAATGTGATTTCATTTTTCCCGGCAAATACGCTTCCGTTATCTAAAAACAGGTCTTCCAGAATGTTTGAAAATTGCCGCATCGTTTTGATGACGACTTTTTCTTTTTTATTCAGAAACTGCGAATAGATGGAATAAATAGCACGAAGGCCTTCCGAATTTATTTCATCCATTGTTTTATATTGAACAAAGTCGTTGTTTTCAGGTTTTCTTTTCTCTTTTATCTCTGTTGTGACGTCCGAATTCCAGGGGAATGCTTTTTGGTAACCATGTTTAGCATAAAAATTGAAGAGTTGTTCTTCCTGAGGAATTAAAAATGTGATGGGAATATTTTTTCGTTTCGTTTCTTCCAGTGCATAATTCAATAATTTCCCCATGTATCCTTTTCCTTGAAAATCGGGATGTGTCATTACTCCGGAAATATAAGCCGCAGGATAGATTTTATTTGCTATTTTGATCCGGTAAGGGATCATTTGGAAGGAAGCCACAGGTACGGCGTTTTCCGTCAGAATGAGTGTTTCTTCGTGTCGGTAAACTTTATTGAAGTAAAATGTCCGGAAATTTTGTGTGCTGTCCGGAAAACAGAGCCTCCACATTTCGATCAGAGTCTCCTTGTATTGATCTTCCCCGTATTGAAACCGGATCATGGCTGAATTTTTTCAGTAGCAACTCCTTTTTCCAGCAAAATAGCCGGATGATACGATGATTTTGCTTTGCGCAGAGATTCCAATCCCAGATCTTCTTCTCTGTTCATGTAGGTATATCCGGAGCATACCTGTTCTGCAAATTGTTGGTTAATCATCGTAAAACCTCCATCAATTTCGTACAGGGATTTTTCTGCGTGGACGCCAAAAGTATCGACTGATAGCGGTTGTCCGTAGGAATATGCAACAAGGGTTCCATCTACGCGGAGGGCTCCGCCCGTCAACCCAAGTTTTTCAAAATTCCCGAATGCCCGTTCTACGGATATTCTTTCGTCTACGAGGGAAGGATCGTTACAGTTTCCATTTTCTTTGCACCAGTTGGAATACAATTCCAAACATTCGGGAATGATGCCCGGCGTGATCGGGATGTATTCAAAGCGGTATGTTTTTTTGAATTTGTTGATATGATTACGTTTGGACTGGTATTTTTTCCCTGTTAAATGGATCAGGTCTTCAGTATTGTAAATATATTCGAACCGTGCGGGATTCGGGTTGTAATCCAGTTTTCCCGGATAGACCGCTTCCACGTTTTCAAACATCCGGCGTGTCAGTACAAACATTCTGAATGGTTCCCCGCGTTCTTTTGAGTCGGCAATGATCGTTTCCAGGGCTGTTTTCAGACAGCCTTCTCCCAGGGGATACATATAGCCGGCTTTCTTCCCTCCCGCCATGAAACGCAGGAAAAGAAATCCGGATTCGATGGCGTAAGAAGTTTGATATTTTTGAGACCAGCAGTAAATATTGGAAAAAGAGAAATCACTGTTCCTGAATGTACTTTTGGATAAGAATCGGTTCAATTTATCTTTGTCTTCTATTGTGATTTTTTGAAAATTAAGCATAAATACCTATTTATATTGTTTTGTTTGTTGTTGTATCCGGAAACACAATGGCAGGTTTGAATCCTTTAGCTTCTTCCGCAGTCATCCAGGCATAAGCCATGATGATGACAATGTCGCCGGGCTGTACTTTGCGGGCGGCAGCTCCGTTGAGGCAGATCATTCCCGATCCTCTTATTCCTTTGATCACATAAGTTTCGAGGCGTTCTCCATTATTATTATTGACTATCTGCACCTTTTCACCTTCGATCAAATTCGCCGCATTCATCAGATCTTCATCGATCGTGATACTTCCGATATAATTCAGGTTTGCCTCGGTTACTGTTACCCGGTGCAATTTAGACTTTACAACTTCAATGTACATCTATTCTAATTTTCAGTTTGAATTGCGGTACAAAGTTAATATATTTTTAAGAAAATATCATTTTTTCTCTTTTTTCCAGGCCTCTGTGTTTCCGACCACTTCTTCGTACGTTTTGCCTTCAACAATTCTTTTTTGTGGAACAAATTTTTTGTGGAACAGACTCTTTTGCGGACAATAATCCGGATATTCAAACCCGGCCAGATCCGATAAACTGTGAATGAGATTTGTTGTACTGAAAGGACGCTTCTCATCAATGACAAGATCCTGTTTTTCAGAAAGATAATTTTCCGAGCACCAGAGAATAAACGGCACTTCGCATTGACAGGTAGTCGTTCCCCGGATGAAGTGTCCTACGACATCACGGAAATCATATACCTCTTCCGCATGGTCGGAGAAAAATAAAACGGAGGAAGATCTGTCCTTTCGTTTCTGCGCTTTCTTTATGATGGAACTGATTACAAAATCCGAATAAAGCACGGAATTATCGTATTCGTCGATTATTTTTTTCTTTTTATTATTCAGGTAGGGTTTATCCGGGACAGGATAATTGTCCTGATTAAAAAATTTATATTCGGAGGGATACCTGCTTTTATACATGTTATGGCTGCCCATCAGGTGGATAAAAATAATTTTGTTTCCTTCCGTATCTTCTTCAAGGATTTTATCGATGTATGGGAAAACGATTTCATCGTGTTGTTTGGTTATCGACAGATCATATACGTGATCCGATTCTTTTGCTATGATGCCATAGCTGTTACCCCATTTATTGATCATGGCTTGTGTGCTGATCCAGTATGTTTTGAAGCCTGCATCGCGGAATAAATCAACGACTGACGGTTTTTGGAGGTAATATTCGGGATGGTCGTGATCTGCAAATGTTAGCGCCTGTTTTAATACTGCAATGGTGTGCGTATAAGGGGAAACGACATCGTTGTACACCCGCAATTCATTTTTCATGGATTCCAGATTGGGAGTAGTCGGCCTGGAATATCCGTAAAGTTGCATGTGATTCCTTGAAAGAGATTCTCCTATAATGACGATGAAAGTATGGTCTTTAGAGTTTAAATTACAGGAGATCTTCATTCGGACATTCTTTCGCGCCTGGGCTTCCATTCTCATGTTCCGGCTCTCGCAAAGGTAATTGAACCCGCTTTTGTAGAAGTCTGCCGATCCTACAAATTTGCTCGTGTTTTCGAAAGGGACGATACCGGTCAGAAGGAGAAAGGAGACCATTAAGACGAATTTATTCAGGTTCGGGTTCAGGTTCAGGCGGAACGAAGATTTTGCTTTCAATGATTTGTACAACAAAAAAATGGAAGCCAGTGTATATAAGATCTGTCCGACCAGTACCGGAATTGAGATGGCTCCATCGAAATATTCGTTTGTTTCTGAAACATTGGATCCGAATATAACCCAGAACATATCATCATACATATGTGTATTTGCTATGCAGAGATAGGAAAAGACGGTCAGGTTAGGGATGAGGGTGAAAATAAAGAGGAAAACCAGATAACATTTTTCAACGATTCCTTTTAAGAATGAGCAAACACCCGAAAGAGCGCAAAGCAGGAGTAAATTGACGATCCAGGCCAACAGAATGTCTGAAGAATTCAGGTTGTTAGCCAGAAAATATCCGGGAAGATTAAACATTACGATGAATGTAATGAATATAATACTCCAGCGTTTTTTCGATAAGATATCCCGTATCGTTTTAAAATCAGCCATATTGTATGTTGTCAATCAGTCTCACATTTCCACAAAAAACGGCAGCGCATCCTACTATAGAGTCTGAATCTTCCCACGATGAAATTGATTGTAATGTGTATCCGTTCACAACATCAAAGTATTCGATTTTCAAGCCGGGCGATTCGTTGATGGATGTAATGACCCATTGTTTCAATTCTTCGACATTCAGTTGTTCTTTCAACTTTTTGCTTTTGTGCAATATTCCGGATATTTCAACGGCTTCTTTCCGTTGTTCGTTGTTCAGTCGTGTATTCCGGCTACTCATTGCCAGGCCGTCGGGTTCACGGACAATGGGGCAGGGGATGATTTCGATGGGATAATTCATTTTCCGGGTCATTTCACGGATGATGGCCAGTTGTTGAAAGTCTTTTTCTCCGAAATAGGCTTTGTCCGGTCTGACGGCGTCAAATAATTTACTGACGATCTGTGCCACGCCGTTGAAGTGTCCCGGGCGGAAGAGACCTTCCATTACTTTATCCAATGTCCCGAATTCAAATTGTCTGGAATCCGGTTCCGGGTACATTTCTTCTACGGAAGGGGAAAAAACATAATTACATCCGGCCCCGGCCAAAAGTTCACAATCGGCGTCCGGCGTCCGGGGATATTTTAATAAATCGTTTTTGTCATTGAATTGTGTCGGATTTACAAAAATGCTCACCACACAGGTATCGTTTTCTGCAACGCAACGCTTTACAAGTTCTATATGTCCCTGATGCAAGGCTCCCATTGTAGGTACAAATCCAATGATTTTGTTTTCCCTTTTACGGGTATTCAGTCTTTCCTGCAATTCTCTGATAGTCGATATAATTTCCATAATTATTGATAAAAGACGGCACAAAATTACGTATTTTAATACGAATCTTAAGCATTATTGAGAGTAATTAGCTATTTATTTTGATTTTTGTGGGATTTTTTTTATTATCTTTGCACCGTGAATCACAAAATACAGGTTTAATTAAATCAGAATGGACGCTAAAAGGGTACTCTTTATCACCACCGAAATAACCCCGTATCTTCCGGAATCAGAAATCTCCACAATTGGTCGCTATCTGCCTCAGGGCATTCAGGACAAAGGGAAAGAAATCAGGACTTTTGTTCCCAAGTTCGGTAATATCAATGAACGGAGGAATCAATTGCATGAAGTGATCCGGTTGTCGGGTATGAATTTGATAATCAATGATACGGATCACCCTCTGATCATTAAGGTTGCTTCTATTCAATCGGCCCGGATGCAGATTTATTTCATTGACAATGAAGATTTTTTCCAACGAAGGAACATGCTTATGGATGATGATGAAGTGGAGTTTGAGGACAATGACGAACGGTGTATTTTTTATGTCCGCGGAGTAATGGAAACCGTTAAGAAATTGAGATGGGTTCCCGATCTTATCCATTGTCATGGCTGGATGACGGCTTTGGCTCCGTTGTACATTAAGAAACATTATAAGGGAGATCCGTGTTTTAAAAATTCAAAAGTGGTGTATTCGGTTTACAACGATGATTTCAAGATTCCTTTTCGTGATTCTTTTTCCAAGAAACTGAAAATCGAAGGAGTTACGCACAACGATATGAAAGGGATTAAGGAGAATCCTGATTTTGAAGCTGTTTCAAAATTGGCAATTGATTTCTCAGACGGAGTGATTCAGGGAAGTGAAACAATAAATGAAAATATATTGAGTTATATTAAGGAAAAAGAAATCCTGCCGTTTCTTTCGTATCAGTCTCCGGACATATACATTGATAAATATAATGGTTTTTACGATTCTATTCTAACAAAATAATTGAAATTCATAATGAAGTATAAGGTAATTTTATTTAGTTTCCTTTTGGGATTACTCCTTTGGGCTTGTGATGATTCTGTGAGTAATATAGGAATGGGAATATTGCCCGATCAGGATAAAATAGGAATATATACGGATACCATTTATCTGGACGCCTCGACCGTTAGGCTGGATTCGATCTATGCAAAGACGGTTTATGGAATGTTGGGAGAGTTTTATGATCCGACTTACGGAAATTTGAAATCGAGTTTCTTATGTCAGTTTTATGCTCCTCAAACTGAAACGTTTAGAGATTCTGTCCTTGATAGTAAAATGGATTCTATAGTTTTGAATATTCTGTATAGATCATATTTAGGAGATTCTCTTGCGCCAATGCAGGTGTCGGTTTATCCAGTAACTCAGCCTCTTGGGGGGCATTATTATACCAATATATCTCCATCAGATTATTGTGATATGAATACGGTTTTGGGGCGCCAGGGATATACAGCCCGGAATTTGAATGTTACAGATTCAGCTAACATTGCTAATGGTTATGTTAAAAAGTTATCAATTCGATTGCCGGATTTTCTTGCTCAGAAATTTTATGAAGAATCCTTGAAGCCTTCCCCTAATATATATAGTTCGTTAGATGATTTTGTGAAATTTTTTCCAGGAGTATATGTTGCTCCTAGTTATGGGACCGGGAATATTATTTATGTAAAGGATACTTATATCGGTATTTATTATAATCGTCGTCTTACTACTTCTAGTTCTACGGGAACTGATAGTATTTATATTAAGGCAGATTCTACAACTTTTAATGTGACCCAGGAAATTATCCAGCTTAACAGTTATCAAAGTTCTCATGATGAAAAATTGTTGCAGCCAAGTGAAGATAAAACGTATGTGAAAACTCCTGCGGGTATTTTCACCAAAATCACTGTTCCGATTCCTGATATTATTAATAAAATGGGGGCAAAGAAGTTTACCAATGCGAAATTCTCTCTCTCTCTCTTTGCTAAAGATGAATGGGAGTATGCAATCGGGTATCCTCCAAAAGTATTGTTGATAAATACTGATTCGGTTACCACTTTTTTTGAAAATAAGATGATTGCAGATAACAAGACTTCCTATACATCGTCTTATACGTCATCCTATACCTATGATTTCGGAAATATTTCTGCTGTGATTCAAAATGCAATAGAGAACGCTCCGGACAAAAATCTGGAACTGTTGGTCATTCCTGTTTCGACGCAGACTTCCGGAACAACGGATTATACAACGTCACATTTTTTGTATCCATCGGGAGCTACTTTCAAAAAGGATAAAGAGCATCTGAGACTGGCAATAGTGGCGACAGATATGGATGTCAATCAATTGAAGAGTCAATCAATAGCGAAATAGATATTGTTCGGAGTTTTTCATTGGAAAGATCTTCGATATGAAAATTTAATATAAAATCTGGAAGAAATATCCTATAAAGAATATTTTCTCCTGGATTTTTTGACCCAAATTAAGAAAGAGTTAAATTAGGAAAGAAGGAATCATTTCGAAATTGGTACTTTTCCCTTTTAATTTTGAATCAACATATACAGTCACATATAATTTGTAAAGATTATTACGCCTGAGAAGCCAAAGAAAAGCGATACCGATTATCAGAAACGGCAAAAGCGCAGGAAGTTCAGGGCAGGGGCAGGAATCGAACCGATCATCGGACATCTGAAAACAGACTACCGGTTGGCTCAAAATTATCTGACTGTAGAAAAAGGCGTTCAAATCAACGCGTTGATGGCGGCAACAGCCTGGAACATGAAGAAAATGATGGAAAAATTCAAAGAAAAATTTTACTGTTTATTTTTCGCCTGGTTTCCCCCCAAAATTTATATTATCTCGACTCTTGAAAGAGTTTTTTAAGGAACGACTATTTTTGTCTCTTAAAAAAAACTCTTTCAAGAGTCGAGAAGATACAAATTCCAGCATTTATGTATCATCGTAGAGTTACCAAACTTGTACTGTTTATAAGCTTTGCCTTTGGCTATATGCATTCTGCAAAGGGTTTGTAAAAACTGTAACTCTAAACGAATCAGCACGCTTGGCGCTCCATGCTGAGTAATAAGATTCAAATGCATTTTCAAAGTACGACCAATCTATCCTGTTTGTCAAAAGCGTCAACTCGTGTTCTGGTAGGTAAAATCTTCCAATCGCGGACGGAACAATTCTCTTTGACCGTCATCGTGTATTTTTCCAATCATAATTTGCCGACCTGTATGCCATAAAGGTACTTTAAACGGTTGATATATCCTAACTTTTTCTCAGATATTTTACTGTAAATTAACAATTTGATCCTATCTTAAGGGACGGCTACTTATTGAAAATCCCAATAAATTAAGATGGGTTGCCCTGTCTAAATGCACTATGGGTTTGGTTATTAAAAATATTAATACTATATTCGCGAGATTTTTAATTTAAAATTTATTTATTTATGAAAAAGAGTTTATTTTTATTCGTTAGTGTTTTTATTTTATGTTCATGTGAACACAATGTTTTAGTTGATGAATCTATCGTAAATTCATCAGAAAAGATGGTTTTAAATTTTACTTATAAAGATGAGTTTTATACATCTGATTATGTTATGGTTAATGATACTACAGCTGTATTTGGTGATTCGAAAGTAGGTGAGTTTTATAATGGTTTAGGTGAAAATCCGGAGCTTGTTACGGTTGTGAATGTAGATGGTTCTTTTTCTATTTATGATAATATAAAAGCAATGGAAGATGCTGTAAAATATACACCAACATTGAAAGCTGATAATGATTTGACAATAAATAGATTATATGTTACAATTTATGAAGATTCAAAATTAAAGGGAAAAAGTGCCAATTTTGAACTAAGTGGTGCGATGAGCTATAACGTCAATAATTTAAATAGTTTTTATAATGATAGGGGAACATATTATACAAATTTTAATGATAAAATTTCTTCAATGAAATGGAGTTGTGATGTTGTACCTTATCCGTGGGGAGGTTCACGATTAGTAATGGGAATGGTGACATTTTACCAAGATACTGATTATGAAGGAAAATCATTAAGTTTTAGTGAAGTAACAATAAATAAACGTTCAAGTGAAATTCATTATTTTGGTAGTCTTCCCTTTCCTGGAGGAGGAAATTGGGGAGACAGAATAAGTTCTATGAAAATTTCATATTTTGGGCATTAAGATAAGTTGTTTGAATAAAGAAAGTGTGTCAAAAGTCGATAATACAACAAAAATACCTTCGCTACAGCATATTGCAACGAGAGTGTTTTTGTGAAATCAGAGTTTTTGACGCACTTTCTTTTCTTTTAATACTTTTTTAAGTAGATCCGGACGGTCTGTAATAATGCCGTCTACTCCCAGATCAATTAATTCTTTCATTTTTTCCTCATCGTTAATGGTCCAGTAGTGTACGGCTATATTTTTTTGATGAGCTGTTTTTATCAGCGATTTTTTATCCAGCTTGAATCTTTCCCGTTCAACCGGAATTTGTAGCGCTGATGTTTTTCCTGTGAAAAAGTCTCCAAGATGAAGAATATCCAGGATAACAAATTGTTTGGTTTGCTTTTTCCCGGATGATATATGGATACTACCATCACTTATTTTATGGAAATAATTCAAAACATCATCTTCAAAGCAGGCAACGAGAGTGCGATTTTCCATGTCGTATTTTTTCAGGAGTTCGTAAAGTTGTCGTGCGGCACGTTGCCCTAATTCCGGGGAATAATCTTTCATTTCAATGCAAAATTGATATTTACTACCATATTTTGCCAAAACTTCTTCCAGTTTAGCCGGGGGAATGATCGTATCGCGATAGGGGTAACTGCCTCCGGTATCTTTGAATTTATGGCCAAAGTTGAATTGTTTCAGTTCATCGTAGGTATAATCTGCTACTTTCCCTTCTCCATTGCTTAACCGGTCGATTGTGGAGTCGTGATGAGTGACCAGGACATTGTCTTTGGTCAATACGACATCCATTTCCATGACGTCGGGATGGAATTGATCCGCCCCGTCAAAAGCCATCATGGTATTTTCCGGAAATAGCTGCTTGCTGCCTCCGTGAGCAATGATCAGAGGGGCTTCTCCTTTTTTAATTATATAACTTCTGTCTGGAGACGACTTGATCAAACTAAAAACAAAACTTGCCAGAAAGTAGATTCCCATCAGGATTAATAAGATAATAATTGCTCTTTTCATTGTTTTTTCCGACCGTTATA
This sequence comes from Dysgonamonadaceae bacterium, assembly GCA_031267385.1. Taxonomy (GTDB): domain Bacteria; phylum Bacteroidota; class Bacteroidia; order Bacteroidales; family Azobacteroidaceae; genus BNXB01. Next base: position 13,915 of record JAIRZF010000220.1, read on the forward strand.
TTCGACGTATAATGCTGTTAATGCCACAAAGTAGAGACGTTGCGCTCAACGTCTCTACCTGCGACAGGGATGTGTCAAAAGTGTTTCCCGGAAGTTAATGATTATTTTTTCTGCCCGTTGTATTCTACTTTTTCCGAGATGGAGTCGACCACGATGTGTAGATAGATTTTACCGCTTGCATCGACAGTTCCGTTAACCGTTGTCTTTTTGTCGCCATATCCGAAATTATCGGTGATAGCATCGCCTGATACGGTGTATACATCGTCGGTGAGAGTTACGGACAAGGCATCTCCATGTACATGCAGGGTCATGATTCCTCCCATGATGGTGGCTCTGGTATCGATGCTTACGGTTGTTTCCGATGTATATTTCAACTCGAGCGGAATATCGGCGCCTACGGCGGCTCCATTCATTGTTACGATTCCGGTGTAGGTTCCGGCGATTTCGGGTACTACGACCACCGGGCCGAGTACGGTTACTTTCACGGTATCCGTGTATCCGTCTCTCGGAGTTTTCACAACGATGTTTGCCGTTCCTTTAGCGAGGCCGGTTACGAGTCCTGCATTATTTACGTCGGCAACGGATTTGTTAGAACTTTCCCAGGAGTAGCGTTGAATGGTTGCATTGGCCGGTGCGATTGTTGCCGTCAGAGCTTCGGCCTGTTTTATTTCGAGGGTTAAAGCTTCTGCGCTTGCCGTTATTCCTGTTGCAGGCACATCAGTTTCGTCGTCATTGTTGCAACCGGCGTAGCAAAAGACGAGAGTCAATGCAATGAGACAATTGATAATTGTTCTTTTTGATATATTAATCTGGTTCATATGCTTGGATCTTTAGTTTTCGATTATTAATATCCCGGATTTTGTTCCATATTCGGATTGGCTTTTACGCGGGCGTCCGGTATTGGGAACAGTTTCTTTGTGGCATCGGTTTGGACTTTGTCCCACCAGGCGTCATTGAATTTGCCGAAGCGGATGAGATCCTGTCTTCTGTAACATTCGTAGGAAAATTCGCGGGCGCGTTCATCCAGGAATTCATCCATTGTGATGTCGGTATATGCCCTGTCCGGATCTCCGGCGTCGAAGCAACGGGCGCGGACGGTGTTGATGAGGTCTAATGCTTCAGCTTTGTTACCTGTTCGGAGCAAACATTCGGCTTTCGTCATCAGGATGTCGGCGTAACGGGTTACAGGGATGTCGTTGTCTTGCGGATAATCGGGAGTTCCGAATTGAATCTTGAATTTGACGTTACGGACGCCGCTGTTTTCTACTCCCTCTTCCATGTTTTTAATGTAGGGATCGAGTACCAGGCTCTGTCCGGCCATATCCATGACGCAGGGGATCGGCGTGATTCCGTCCGCCATATATTGAGGGCCGACGAGCCATTGATTGATTCGTTTATCGTTAGGTTTGAACTTCTCATAGAAGCTTTTTTCCGTGCATACGCCGTTGGATGACGGGTTTGTAAATCCATAGGTGTAAGCGTGGGCATAGTGCAGGAAGCGACCCGGATAGTTCATCTGAGTGGCATGAAGTTGATCGTAGGGGATTACGAAAATGTTTTCTTTGGAATCTTCATTGAAATAGTGGAAAGGATCCTGCCAGTCGGCGTCCAGTTGGTATTTCCCGGAATTGATGATCGCATCGCAGGCGGCGATGCAATCCTGCAGGCGCGCAGCGCCTGTCCATTCTTCAGCATTTAAGTACAATTTTACAAGAATGGACTGGGCGGCTCCCTGAGTCATTTTGCCGTAATCATCGCCGGAACCTTTTATCGGGAGGTCGTTCATCACGGCTTTGAGTTCTTTTTCTATGAACTCAAAAACTTCAGTTCTTGTGTTACGGGCGGGCGCACCGGCGCTGACTTCTTCCACAATGGGAACTCCGCCGAACAGGTCGCAGAGCAGATAGTAATAAAAAGCCCTCATGCCGCGTAATTCCGCCGTCATCTGTTCTCTTGTAACGTCGACTCTTAATCTGGCAAAATCCAGTTT
>JAIRZF010000232.1 GCA_031267385.1 Dysgonamonadaceae bacterium
GACATACGCCGTTTCCGTGCTTCCGTCCACTCTTTCCGCTTCTGAAAGAGGAAGAGCTACACAAATTGCAGCGTATGCTTTCAAAGGGAAAATAAACCTTTATTGGGCTTCCTGGAAGAAAAACGGATGGCCTGAATTAAAAGGTTTTACCCAGGATGCCGCCGAAGCGAACAAATATTTCCAGGATGCCGCCGCCGATTTCAGGCAAGTCATCACAGGATACGGCCTGAAACTTTATAAAGAAGGAAATCCGGGTACGTATGAAAATCCGAGTTATTGGGAATTGTTCAATGGCACGTCTACCGAATACGATCCGGAAATTATTTTTTCCGTGCAATATGGCGGACCCAACCTGTCAGGACAGGGAGAAGAATTGTTGCGTGACTTTGGTACCCGGACAACCGGAAATGCTCAATGCTGGATTACTCCGAACAACCGTTTAGTAAATCGTTACCAGTCGTTGACTACCGGCGATTTTCTTCCTCCGGTTACATTGAACCGGGATGAAACAGCTGGTAATAGCGCCACGAATCCCGCCACTTATGAAGGACGCGACTGGCGTATGAAATCAACCCTCTTGTGGAATGAGCAAACACTTCTCCGTATCAGTACGGACGGAATGACTTTGGGCGCCGCCATGCCATTCAAATTCGGGATCAGCGACGGTATCAACTACATCAACTACGATGCTCCCAATACTCCCGGATACCTGTTCCGTAAATGGGTGCGCCAATATGGAGGCATTGAAAGAAGTCAGGGCCCTCAGGATTTTTACCTGATGCGTTTAGCAGATGTTTATTTGATGTACTGTGAAGCTTCGAATGAAGTAAATGGGCCTTCCCAGGAGTTGATCGACCTGATCAACAAAATCAGGGAAAGAGGTAACCTGCCGGACTTGGATGCTTCCAAATATGCAAATAAAGATGAATTTTTCAAAACAATTGAACAGGAACGCATCGTGGAGTTAATAGCCGAAGGACATCGTCCGTTCGATATTCGCCGGTGGAGAAAAGTAGACGAGATCTGGGGTGCGCCTAACGGACCCGGTCAAATCATGTACAATATACAAGGAGGACAGGTACGTACAGAGTTCCAAAATGCATCTGCCAGAGATCATCAACGGTATTATATCTATCAGATACCTTCCGCAGAACGGAATCGTAATTCTAAATTAACACAAAATGACCCCTGGTTATAAACACAATAAAAAACAGAAAATTATGAAAAATAGTATTTTATTTTTAATCTTATCAGTGTCTGTAGCTTTCGGCATTTATTCGTGTAGCGATACTCCTATCGATGACGATGGCTTATTAGTTACAGAAAGGGCTGAATGTTACATAAGCATGTTTGAATTGCTAGGCCCCGACAACCGTACGGTATTGGTCAGTTCGGCGTCTGTGGATACACTCAATTGTACGGTAACAGGCGTGGCAAAATTCGGAACAAATATAAAACATGTGAAACCTTATTGCGGCTTGGTTTCTGATGCAAAAATGACACCGGCTATGGGTGATTGGATAGATTTTAGTCAACCTCGTCAATATACGGTTATCTCCGGTAACAGACAGGTGAAAAAAACATATACGATCACAATTACAGTTCAGGGACAATGATTATTTTTTTTTAAAATTATGTACATATGAAATTATTTAAATATTTATTACTTTTGTCGATCCCCGTTGGTTTATTCGTATCATGCAGCGATGACGACGATAACTCCGGCATGAAGAATGACTTTATTAAAAAAACGACGTCTCCGGCAATCGTAGGAGAATCAATTGAGTTTGCTTATGCGATGGGAGCCACCAACGGACGGTTAAATACGGCGGAAGCAACCGCTTCCATTGCAGGAGGAGCCGGAACAGGATTCGGTTTGTTTTCATATTTTACGGCAAGAGGAAATCTGACTGTCAACGACGTGAGATATATTGCAGGTGACGATGTGCCTCTGAAAACGGTGAAAGAGGCGACTACCAACGGCGCGGTTTCAACTGCTACAATGATGGAACAGGTGGATGCTAATTATATCAATCCCACAGTCGCCTTTGGAACCAGCCAGACAGATCTCGTTGCAGCTACCATCCGTTATTACTATGTTGTGCCCGAAGAAGCCCGTGGAAAAGAATTTTCCGTGAAGTTTTCTTCCAAATCAACAACCGGAGAAATAGCAACATACCAGACTCCCGGTTACAAAGTCTCTAAAATGGATATGAAACGTTCTATACAGATGACCGGCGACAATGTTTGCTATTTTTCCATAGCAGATATGAGAGCATATACAAAAGCGGAAGTCGAAAGTCAGAATATATCGGCTAAAATAGATTTTGTCTATTTGTATCAGGCTAAACTCGGCGCATACGATTATGGAAGCGCTTTTGTTTCTCCGGCAACGGATCCAATGTATATCGCTATCGCGGATATAATACCCGGAAACTGGACGAAGAACAATACCCAAATGGAAAAACGGGTAGATGTGAAAGACGCTCAATTGAAAGGAAGCATGCCGAATGTTTACATCGACGATATTGACTTTGAAACGCTTGATCTTAGCGCTGCCGTCAATTATATCATCGGATTCAGCGCCGATCATGGCGCTTTCATGGAAACAGCCGACGGTAAATATGCCGCCTATATCTATGTAAATTCTGTTAGTAACGGAACAATGACCGTAAGTATCAAACGTTATCCATTGAAATAGAAAATGTCAAAAATTAAATTTCTTTATTTGTTAATATTTATAACGTCAGTAAGTCAGGGGTTTGCACAAGCCCCTGCCGACGTTGTAAATCCTTATTCGTCTGTTTACCGGACAAAATTGGAAGATCCCCTCGCAGTCTGTTTCACTCCGGAACTGTTTAACATAAAAGCAGACGGAACTGTTGACGTATCCGACGCCCTGCAGGAAGCAATCAATAAAGTGCAGGAAACCGTTCGTTACGGGATCGTCTTTATCCCGGAAGGAACCTACCGGATCAGTAAGACCATCTACCTGTGGAAAGGAGTCCGTTTGATTGGTTATGGAAAAAAAAGACCCCGCATCATTCTGCCGGAGAATACCTCAGGATTTCAGGATGGTGAAAAGAAATACCTCTTTCACTTCTGTTCCGATCGCCCCTGGAGGAATCAAGCCCGGATACAGGACGCAAATGCCGGGACATTTTATTCGGGAATAAGAAATATTGATATCAACATAGAAGAAGGTAATCCTCTTGCCGTAGGTGTGCGCTTTCACGCCGCTCAACATTGTTTCCTTTCCCATATGGATTTTCATTTGAGCGCCGGAAATACCGGAGTAGAAGATATCTGTAACGAAATAGAATTCTGCCGTTTTTACAATGGAGATTATGCTATCGATACCAGAAAGACAGCCCCCGGATGGCAGGCGATCGTCCTCGATTCTTACTTCGAAAAACAAACAATAGCCGCCATCCAAACCGAAGAAGTCGGATTAACACTTATCCGCGATCAGTTTAAAAACGTACCCACCGTCGTTTCCGTCAAAGAAGATCGTTCCGAACAATTATGGATCTCAGATTCCAAATTTGAAAATATTACCCGGTCTGCTATTATTGTCGGCAATGAAAACAGTCCGAAGACCCAAATCAACCTGCAAAACATCATTTGCACTAAAGTTCCTGACTTTTTGAGTTTCAGAACTAGCCGGAAAACAATTAACGCTTCCGGAGAAATTTATAAAGTGGATGATCTGACGCACGGCTTACAGTACAGTGGTCTGGAAACAGATCCCGCGACTCAAACCACTCATCACATGACACCTTTGAAAAAAGCGCCTGAACTGCAATCTTCCGATGTCCCGATGCTGCCCCCGACAAACATGTGGGTGAATCTGAAATCGCTGGGAGCCAAAGGAGATGGAATACACGACGATACGGAAATCCTGAAACAGGCGATAAAAAATCACGCCACGATCTATTTGCCGGGCGGGCATTATCGTGTAACCGAATCTATTGTCCTGAAACCCGAAACTAATTTAGTCGGATTACATCCGTCCATCACACACATCGTGTTAAAAGACAGTACCCCGGATTTCCAGGGAATAGGCGCCCCGTTGCCACTCTTGGAAACTCCACGGAACGGAATAAATATTGTAACCGGAATAGGATTGAATACCTCCGGAGTGAATCCCCGTGCAGTAGCCGCCAAATGGATGGCCGGAACCAAATCAATGATGAACGATGTCCGTTTTACCGGTGGACACGGTACATACGACCTGTCGGGGAAAGACGTCCGGGTATACAATGATAACCGTACTGCCGACGGTATCTCCTATCGTAAATGGGATACTCAATACTGGAGCTTATGGATCACCGGCGGCGGAGGAGGTACCTTTAAAGATATCTGGACGCCATCTCCTTACGCTTCGGCAGGGATGTTTATCTCGAATACAGCTACAGAAGGCAGAATCTATTATATGTCCAGCGAACACCATGTCAGAAACGAAATAATACTGGATAAAGTTTCCAACTGGAAAATATTCGGACTTCAATTGGAAGAAGAAAGTGGTGAAGGCCCGTATTGTTTGCCGCTGGAAATCAAAAACTCCGGCAATATATTATTTGCAAACACATTTTCATACCGTGTGAGTAGAGTCACGACGCCTTTCCCCGACGCAATCAGAACCGGAAATTCATCCGGGATAGTATTCCGGGGACTACGCACATGGACGTGGACTAAATTCCTGTTTGATAATACACTGACGGATGTTACGTCCAACCGGAATATCCGCGCCCGTGAAATAGCATTATTAAATATCACGGAACAAAAGCAGGACAAACAAGAATCTCGTGTTGAAAAGTTGGCCGGCGGTTTTGATTTTATCGACGGAGCCGCCGTAGATGCTGAAGGAAATATTTATTTCGTAGATTCACGCTGGAACCGGATTTATTGCTGGAACGTAAAAGATGAACGGTTAAATACAGTCTGTGAACTTCCGATATTCCCGGTATCGCTGGCGTTCGACACACAGGGAAATCTATTGGTTGTGAGTCGTTTCATGCGACAGGCGACCGCCTTTGAAAGAGGAAATATCCGGGCGCTTTCCATGAACCCGGAAAATCCACTGGAAACGATCGCCGAATTGCCGGAAGTTCCCATCGGATCTGTTGACCGCGTTCAGTTGGTGATCAACCAATCCTCCCGGTATAGAATGGAACATCATGTTGCATCCGGTATTACCAACCCGGTTCAAACCTGTTTTTTAGCAAAAGACGGGGTGACGATCGTTCCAAATACACCGGATATCGGACAAACATTTGCATTGAAACCGGTCAGACCGGGTGAATCTTTTTACGTGTCAAGCAGCGCCGCACAAAAAACATTTGTTTGCAAAGTAAATGAAAAAGGCGCTTTGACCGATCCTCGCCTGATAGCCGAAGATGGCGAAAGCGATGTTAGCGCTCATAATGGCGATGTATATATTTCCTCAGGAAATCTGCTTGTATACGATCAGCAGGGAAATTTCAAAAAAACAATTGAAATTCCGGAACGTCCGTCCTGTATTGTCCGGGGAGGAAAAGATAAAAACACCTTATATATCTGCGCCCGTTCATCCCTGTACCGACTGCTGGAATAAATTAAAATATATATTATGAAGAATATTAGATACCTGACTCTTTTGAGCATCTTGTTTTTGATAATTTCAATGCCTGTCATTCCTCTTAAAGCACAGGGAGTATCCGTTTATCAACAAAAACCGGACGACAAAGAAGCCGTTTATTTCCCGGCGTCCGATGGAAATAAAGATGTAAGCCGGGAATTGCAGGAAGCGATCAACCGGGTAAAAAAAGACTTTGGTTTCGGAATTGTATTCATGCCCGAAGGCAAGTATCTGATATCTAAGACAATATATATCCCAAGAGCTGTCAGGCTTATCGGATATGGTCAGAAACGGCCATTGATTGTACTTGCAAAAAATTCTCCGGGCTTTCAACAGGAAGTTCCCGGAGATAAAGGAGCCGCAGCCTATATGTTCTGGTTTGTGAATAATCCGGTTGAAGAAGGCGGGCAACCTTATGATGCGGGCGCCAGCACATTTTATAGCGCCATGTCCAACATCAACCTGAAAATAGAAGATGGCAATCCGTTTGCCGTAGCCCTGCGAACACATTTCGCACAACACAGTTTTATTTCCCATGTCGACATTGAAACGGGCAATGGTAAAGCCGGATTGTTCGATGTGGGAAATGAAATACATGATGTCCGGTTTTCGGGAGGAGATTATGGTATATACACAACCAAATCGTCTCCCGGATGGCCGGTAATGATGGTCGATACTTATTTTGAAAAACAGAAAAAGGCTGCAATTAAAACTCGGGAAGGAGGATTGGCGATTGTTCGCATGCAGGTTAAAAACGTACCGGTCGTCATAGATATTGATCCGAATTATTCGGATAAGCTTTTCCTGGAAAACTGTACTTTTGAAAATGTACAAGGCGCTGCAATTGTGATCAGTAATGAAAATAACAGCGGAAACCAGATCAGTTTCAAAAATGTGGATTGCCGGAATGTTCCGGAATTGATCAAATACAGGAGGAGTGGGATAAGTACCTCCGGAAAAGGGAAAATCTACCGGGTAAAACAGTATACTCACGGTTTACACCTGGATAATCTGGCGGCAGAACCCGAAATGCGGACGGATCTGGAAATGGAAGAACTGACCCGGTTGCCGGTTGCATCGGAAAAAGATATACCTTCCCTTCCGGACATGTCTTCCTGGGTAAATATTCAGGATCTGGGAGCCAAAGGAGATAACATCACGGATGATACGGAACTGTTCAAAGAAGCTATCCGGAAATATGCCAACATCTATATTCCGCAAGGATGGTATATTATTTCCGAATCCCTGAAACTACAGGCTCACACGAACCTCATCGGACTGAATCCGATTTCTACACAACTAATACTGAAAGAGAGTACGCCTGCTTTCAGTGGTTTCGGTACTCCTGTTGCATTAATTGAAACTCCGGCCGGAGGAAGCAATATTGTAAGCGGTATCGGAATCAACACCGGCGGATATAACTACCGTGCAGTCGGTTGTAAATGGATGGCCGGTAGCAATTCGTATATGAATGACGTGAAGTTTATGGGCGGACATGGAGGAATGAATAAAGGGACACAACAGCCGGGACAGACTTCAAATCCGGGTTCCAATGCCTGGGATAACCAATATTGGAGCCTCTGGATAACCAATGGGGGAGGGGGTACGTTCAAAGACATCTGGACGGCCAGTACGTTTGCTACAAGCGGTTTATATGTTAATAATACCGATACGGAAGGACGTATCTACGCCATGTCGATAGAACACCATTCCCGGAATGAGGCGCGATTCAGCAAAGTTTCCAACTGGAAAGTGTATGCCTTTCAATTGGAAGAAGAAAGTCGCGAAAGCCGGTATTGCCAGCCCTTGGAACTGGATGATTGTTCCGATATGGTCTTCGCTGATCTCTATATGTTTCAGGTGATACGGGTCAACACACCTTATCCTTACTCAATCAGAACCTGGAATTGCCGGAATATTGAATTCCTGAACCTGCACAATTATGCACAGACCAAATACACGGCTGTTTTACCTCTCTACGATGTTAATACGGACATTCAGGTTCGTCCCTGGGAGATAAACCGGCTTTATGTATCCGGTGATGAGAAAAAACAACCCACGGCAGCTTCACCTGACGTCAAAGTCAAAAGACTTGCGACCGGATTTGAATTTTCTCAGGGGACTGCCGGCGACAGCAAAGGAAATGTATATTTCTGCGAGCAGCGTACGCGCCGTTTATATAAATGGTCGGTGGAAACAAATACGGTAACTCCTTTGGCTGATTTTCCATGGGAACCTTTGTCGCTTGGCTGTGACAGTAAAGATAATCTGCTCGTTGTCTTCAGATACAATCCGCAACCCGGTCATCTGATTGATGGGAAACAGGAATCCGCGCCACAGTTGCCTGATGCCGGAGGTACCTCGTTCAGCGGTTGGGGTAATTCGGGATTTATGATGAAAGCCTTTTCTTTTGATCCGGAAAATCCGGGGGAAACCTTAAAAGAATTGCCAAGAATAGCAATGGGTTCGGTCAAAAATATCCATAAGGCTTTGTATCCGGCCAACAGATGGCGTGATTTCCACGATTTTAATACCGTAGTCGCCTATGAACCGGCAGAATGTTTCGTCGCTCCGGACGGCGTGACCATCATTCCCTGTCAATATGATCTGGCGCGTGCATGCGCTTTGCTGGAGGCTTTTCCCGGCAAACCGTTTTATGCTTCCGACGAGTATGATAAAAGGATGGTAAAGATGGACGTCGCTTCCGATGGAACACTTTCAAATATGAGTTATTTCGTTGAAATGGGAGAGTTCGGTTCCGCAGTCGATCAAACAGGAAATCTTTATGTTGCCGATGGACAAATTTATGTGTACGATAATCAGGGAAACCGGATAGAACAAATCAATTTGCCCGAACGGCCTTTGACTCTGGTGTTCGGAGGCAAAGACAGAAATGTTCTTTTTGTCAATTCACATTCGTCTCTGTATTCTATCGTCAAATAAAAAATACATTTAAATTTTCACTCAAAAATTTGTATATTGAGAAAACCGTCGTACATTTGCAGTGTACTGCCATGATAGTACACTAAAAAACATAAAATGATGGTTACAATATCTGATTTGAATTTCACCTACAGTAGGCGTAAGCGCTTATTCGACAAGCTGAGTTTGAATCTTTCTCACGGTCATATCTATGGATTGTTGGGGAAGAATGGAACCGGAAAGAGTACCTTATTGCATCTTTTATCAGGAGTATTGTTCCCGTTGAAAGGAACGATCGAAGTTTTCGGATCCGTTCCGGAAAAACGAGAAGTCCCTTTTTTACAGGATCTGTTTCTTATTCCGGAAGAATTTTCTGTTCCGGACGTCACCCCGACAAAATATGCGGATTTGTATGCTCAATTTTATCCTCGTTTCGATGAAAATCAATACGATCTGTATTTAAGAGAATTTGAAATTGTGTCCGGGGATTCCATGTCAAAGATGTCTATGGGTCAACGGAAAAAAGCATTCATTGCATTTGCATTGGCATGCAATACACGTGTTTTACTTATGGATGAGCCGACCAATGGTTTAGACATTCCTTCGAAGACTCAGTTCCGGAAAATAATTGCTTCCGTCCCAACTGACGAACGTTGTATTGTGATTTCAACTCATCAGGTACGGGATCTTGAAAATCTGATTGATACCGTGGTGATACTTGAAGATCACCGCATTGTTTTTAATGAATCAATTGATGAAATTGCGGCTAAGGTTCGCTTTATATCCTATAATGATTCGGATAAGCCGGGAGATATCTTGTATGACGAACCTGGAGTTGTTGGAGGGAAAGCAATCGTGCCAAACGAAAATGAGCCTCCTTCCAAAGTAGATATGGAAATTTTGTTTAATGCGGTTACTTCAACGAATAAGGATGTAAATCCGGTATTCACAATTAAAAATTGATATTATTATGGATACGACTTTCAATATTTTCCGATTTGGCAAATTGATCACCAATGAGTACAATGTAAATTTCAAAAAAATAATACTCAGTTTGGGTATGTTATTGGGAATTGCTTTTCTTTTTTTTGGAATTGCCGTTATTTCAAGGGTGCCTGTATATCTTAGATTTGCAAGTGTATTTTTCTTTTTGGTGATTCTGGTGTTTCAGGGATATGTGACCGGTATTTGTTTTTCTGAATTTTCATCGAAGCCCGGAACCCTTTCATTCTTTCTGATCCCGGCTTCAAAGTTGGAGAAATTTCTGGCAAAAATCAGTTATTGTTTAATTATTTTTCCCTTGATATTCTTATTGTATCATTTTCTGGTCATGAAAATGAGTGTGGCATACAATTCCTGGGCAACAGAGACATTCAATCTGGGAAATGATGCATTTTCAGATGGAATTACTTATGATACGGACTCGATAATAGCAAAGTTTCTGATTTGGTTCCTGGTCGCTACGACATTCTTATGCGGAGCCCTGTTTTTTAAGAAACACTTTCGCGCCAAAACATTTCTTGCATTATTGTCCGCTTTCATTTTGATGGGTGTTCTGAGCCCGGTATTTTACTTTTTTGTATCTGGTCATATGCCGTCGATGAGTATGCCATTTTTAATGACCATGGAATCGTTAAATAATGGAAAAGAGGTCTATGCCTACTTACTTATAGAGAATTATCCTTATTGCATATACGGGTTAAAACTTTTTATCGGTCTCTATCTCATGCTGGTTTCCTGGGTTAAGTTTAACGAAAAAACGATTTGATTATGCAATTCAATGATTCTCAGGCAATATACCTTCAAATAGCCGGATTTGTCGAAGACAAGATCCTGCGAAAAGAATGGTCGGCCGATGAACGTATCCCGTCGGTGCGTGATCTGGCTGTATCTTTGGAAGTGAACCCGAATACTGCAATGCGTACATATGATTATCTCCAGCAACAAGGGATCATTTATAATCAGCGTGGAATTGGCTACTTTGTATCGAGCAACGGTTTTAAACTGGTTCTGAAGACTAGAAAAAACCTGTTTATGAAAGAAAATCTACCGGAATTTTTCAAAAATATAACTCTTCTGGGGTTCACAATGGAAGAAATTACCGGATTGTATCAACACCACTTACAACAAAATAAAAAATGAAAAAATTGAAATTATCCGGTAAATTACTGATAGGGTTGGTAGTGATTATTCTTGGATTATTATTCGTTCAGGCGATTATATCAAGTCACGCTATCGAAGAAAAGAAAGAGAAAAAAGAATACCTGGAACTTCCAGTAAGAAAATAAATTGATCCGTATTGCAGGAATGATATTAAAAATTGTACTTTTGTTCCGTTAATTAGAAGCAATCTAAATAAGTGAGTCCGATGGATGCATAGTCCGTAGGACTCTCATATCAATAGAAAATAATGACAAAAATATCAACTACAGTATCTCCGAATCTCAAGATGTCGGAATTGATTATAGACCATCCGAACACGATCACAGTCCTTGAAAGGATGAATATCGCCTTTGGTTTCGGTGACCAACACATTCAGGAAATAGCCGAACGTTACAACCTGAATCTTCATGCGTTTGTGGCTTTGTTGCAGTCTTTTGAGGGAAGTATTAAACACGATACCCGTCTGGAGAAAGAAGCAATTCCCGATTTATTGCGTTTTCTCAAGTCTTCGCACGGACATTTTAAAGGGAAACAGATTCCCCGCATCAAGAAATTGATTGTGCTTTTTTCAGAAAATATTCCACAAAAACACGGACAGGTAATCATCTCATTTTTTGATGAATACATCCGGGAAGTTGAAGAACATTTCCATTATGAAGATGATGATATTTTCCCTTATATAACAGAGATACTTACAGATCCCCGTCCCGCTAAATTCAGAATGTCCGAGTTTGAGAAAAACCATACGGATATTGAGCAAAAATTACTTGATCTGAAAAATATCCTGATTAAATATATCCCGGAAGATGTGTCCTCGCCTTATCGTACGAAAGTATTGAAGCGGCTTTTTGAATTAGAAGAAGATCTTACTTATCATTCATTCATCGAGGATCACCTGCTGGTTCCATCCGTCAAGAAAATGGAATGTGATATTCAAAATCAAAACGAAAGAATATGTTCAAAAAAATAGTTGTTGTTGAAAAGTCAAAAATCATTCGTGAAGGGCTTACTACAATATTGTATACACATGAATTCTGCTCTAAAGTAGTGTGTATGGAAGATTTTGGCGAATGGAACGTATTGATGAGGAATACAGTGCCTGATCTGATTATTCTCGGTCTTGAGACCATGTCCGAAGGAAAAGAAAAAATCAAATACAAATATAAATTAGCCGATGATACCCTTTTTGTAGGAATTGTATATCAATACTATAATCACAGGGAAGTGATTGATCTTTTTGATGAAGTCATTTTTATTACCGATTCGGAGGATACGATTATCAGTAAACTTAAAAAATTGTCTTCTAATACCAACAATGGTCGTGCGTCTTCTTCTTCCAGTGAAAAACTGACGGATCGTGAAAAAGATGTCCTGAAGCTGTTATTGAGAGGATTGGCGAATAAAGAAGTTGCCGATCAGCTTTCCATTAGTCCGCATACCGTTGTTTCTCACCGGAAAAATATCATTGAAAAAACAGGAATTAAATCCTTGTCCGGTTTAGCTGTTTATGCCATACTGAATAATATTGCAGACCTGGAAGACCTGAAACAGTGAAAATTGCACTTGCCGTCTCAGATCAGTGATTTGTAAATAGCGTTTGCCGCTTGTCCGGAAGCGCCCGGTTTTCCCAGCGATCCGATCACTTCATCATATCCTTGTAACATGAAATCCCTGTATTCCCTGTCATTCAGTAATTTGTTCAGTTCATTTTTTATTGCTTGAACGGAAAATGAGGCTGCAAAAAGTTCCCGGACGATAGTGCGGTCTGCAATCAGGTTTACCAGAGAAATATATTTTGTAGTAAAAAAGTTTTTAAATATGAAACTGACGATGTGTTTGACCGGCGTTTCGTAACAAACCGTTTGCGGAACCCGGAACAATGCGGTTTCCAGAGTCGCCGTCCCGGATGTAACCAAAGCCGCAGACGCTTGTTGCAATAAACGGTAAGTTTGTCCGAATACAATTTTGGGGCGGTAATTACCGGTATAATTTTTATAATAATCCGGATCAATTCCCGGAGCTCCGGCGATGACAGCCTGATAGTCAGGAAAGGCTGATGCCGCTTCCAGCATAGCAGGCAGATTATCTTTGATCTCCTGTTTTCTGCTACCGGCCAAGAGCGCAATAACCGGCTTGTTTTCCAAATGATTGACCGTTACAAATGACCCGAAAGTTTCATCGGCGTGATCTCTCCCGGCAACAGCATCGACAGTAGGATTACCCACATAGCTTACTTCGTAATGGTGTTGCTTATAAAAATCGACCTCAAAAGGAAGAATACACAACATTTTATCAATGTATTTCCGGATATCTTTGATCCGGTACTTTTTCCATGCCCAGATTTTAGGAGAAATGTAGTAATAAACAGGTAATGAAAGTTTTTCTTTTACGAATTTGGCAATCTTGAGATTGAATCCCGGATAATCAATCAAAATGACCACATCAGGCCGGTAACGACTGATGTCTTCTTCACAGATGTCCATGTTTTTGAAGATCGTACGTAAATTCAGCAACACGGGAATAAAACCCATGAAAGCCATTTCCCGGTAGTGTTTGACCAATGCGCCTCCGACGGCAGACATCATATCTCCCCCAAAGAAACGAAAGTCCGCTTCAGGATCGATCGCTTTCAGGGATTTCATCAAATTTGATGCATGTAAATCTCCAGAAGCCTCTCCGGCAATAAGGTAGTATTTCATTTTGATTTTTTCACTTTAACTCCCAATGTTTCAGTTTGTCGATCATTTCATGTGCCGTCATATCCACTTTGGTCGGAACCACCGAAACATAACCATTAGCCAGCGCCCATTCGTCGGAGTCCCGGTTGTCGGGCTCAAAATTGTCGAATTCGCCGGTGAGCCAGTATTGTGTTTCACCGTTTTCTTCAGAAGTGTAAAATTCTTTTATCCACTGTCCATCGGTCTGGCAACAGATCTTGACGCCTTTGATATTGTCGGCATTGGGAACATTTACATTCAGGCACACCCCCCGGGGTAAACCTTCTTCCAGAATTTTTTTGCTGATCAGGTTGGCATAATGTGCGGCATTTCTGAAATCAGCATCCTGGCGATGATCCGTCAACGAAAAACCGACAGACGGAATTCCAATGATACAACCCTCGATAGCAGCGCCCATAGTCCCGGAATAAAGGACACAGATAGAAGCATTAGAACCGTGATTAATACCTGTTACCACCAAATCAGGCCTCCTGTCCAACAACTGATCGATCCCAAGTTTTATACAGTCAACAGGAGTCCCCGTGCAACTGTAAACCGTTAATCCGGGTCTGTTTTCCAGTAATTTGATTTTCAAGGGTTCTATGGATGTGATCGCACTCGACATCCCCGAACGAGGACCATCCGGAGCCACAACCACAATATCTCCCAATGGCATCACCGCCTTTATTAACTCATTAATTCCTTTTGCCTCAAAACCGTCGTCATTACTGACTAATATCAACGGTTTCTTTTCTTTTTCATGAATCATAATGTTGTTTTAATTCCTCTACCTCCTTTTTCCCAACGCAAAGGTACGCTTTTAAAAACGAAAGTTATTAACAATATACCCCACTTATCAACAACAACCACATAGTTTAGTCAAAATAAGCAAATTCATTCCTCAATAAGCATTAATTTTGCACCCAAATTAGAATATCATGGGTAAAATTATTGCTTTAGCAAATCAAAAAGGAGGCGTTGGGAAGACAACAACAACCATTAATCTGGCGGCGTCTTTAGCTGCTTTGGAAAAGAAAGTTCTTGTTGTCGATGCTGATCCTCAGGCGAATGCTTCATCCGGATTAGGAATCAATATCCGTGAGGTACACAATTCAATTTACGAATGTATTGTTAATAAAGTTGAAGCTGATGTCGCTACGATTAAAACTGCTGTAGATAATTTACAGATCATCCCTTCTCATATCGACCTTGTTGGAGCGGAAATTGAAATGCTTGGTTTTGAAAACAGGGAGAAAGTCCTGAAAGAGGTGCTGGCTCCGGTGAAAGATAAATATGATTATATTTTGGTAGACTGTTCCCCTTCCTTAGGATTGATTACAGTAAATTCCTTAACAGCGGCTGATTCGGTTATTATTCCGGTTCAATGTGAATATTTCGCCTTGGAAGGAATTAGTAAGTTGCTGAATACAATTAAGATAATAAAATCGAAATTAAACCCATCCCTGGAAATAGAAGGTTTTCTCCTGACCATGTATGATTCCCGTTTGCGCCTGGCTAACCAGATATACGAAGAAGTGAAAAAACATTTCCGTGAATTGGTATTCGATACGGTGATTCAACGCAATATCAAGTTGAGTGAAGCTCCCAGTTACGGACAGCCGGTTTTACTGTATGACGCCGATTCTAAAGGTTCGACCAATCACATGCAATTAGCGGAAGAATTGATACGAAAGAACAAATAAATTTGCGACACGGCGCCCGGTATGCGGTGCGTAGTGTGGTCTCACAAGTAAATCAGATTTCAAACATGTCAAAACAAAATAAATCACCATTAGGAAGAGGGTTGGATGCATTGATAACAATGGAAGACCTGAAAACAAACGGGACTTCTTCGATCAATGAAGTTGAATTATCTAAAATAGTCCCGAATCCCGATCAACCCCGTACCGTTTTTGACCAGGAAGCCCTCGAAGAACTGGCCGCTTCCATCCAGGCTTTGGGTTTGGTTCAACCCATTACGCTGCGGGAAATCGCTTCGGATCAGTATCAGATCATTTCAGGAGAGAGACGGTATCGGGCTTCTTTGCTTGCCGGATTGACAACAATTCCTGCCTATGTAAAAAAGGCTAGTGATGAAAATGTGATGGAAATGGCTCTGATTGAGAATATTCAGCGAGAAGACCTGAACTCGATAGAAATTGCCCTGGCGTTTCAAAACCTGATAGATATCTATAAACTGACTCAGGACAAACTGAGTGAACGGATTGGTAAAAAACGGGCAACGATAGCTAATTTTCTTCGTTTGTTAAAACTCCCGGCTGAAATTCAAATGGGACTGAAAGATAAAAAAATCGATATGGGTCATGCGAAAGCGTTACTCGGACTCGAAGACCCTACAACCCAGCTGATGGTCTATGAACAGGTAATACAATACGGTTTTTCTGTCCGTCGGACGGAAGAGATCATCCGGGAACTCAATACGGAATCTTCTGTCAAGGACTCAAAAAAAGAAAAATCTAAAACCCCGGCAGAATATAAACTTCTGAAAGATCACTTATCTAATTTTTTTGACACTAAAGTGCAATTTTCCTGTGATGAAAAGGGGAAAGGAAGAATTACAATCCCTTTCGAAACAGACAAGGATTTGGAAAGAATTATCCAAATATTTGACACATTAAAAAAATAATGACTAACTTAGCGAGTTTAATTAGTTGTCATTTGTATTGAAAACTGTTATTGCTGTCATATTATTTGTTATTCTCTTGCTGCCTTTTCGAATGGGGGCGCAGGAGAATAGTTACCTTGCAGAGGATAGTATACCGGTAGCTCGTGCGTTCGATCCAATCAATGTCCGGCTTGATTCGGTTGATATCCGGTCTGTAGCAGAAGCCGTTGATACATCGTCTATAAAACTCAGGCCTCAATTTAAACCTGATCCGAAAAAGGCGATCATATATTCGGCTATTTGTCCGGGTTTGGGACAAATTTACAATCGGAAGTACTGGAAATTGCCGATCGTGTACGGAGCATTCCTGGGTTGTGCGTACGCAATTACGTGGAACGGGAACCAGTATAATGAATATAGCAGGGCTTACAAGGATTTTGTAGACGATAATCCGAATACAGATTCCTGGGTCCGTTATAAAGCGTCGAGTTTGAGCCCGGATGTTTCCACCTGGAATCCGTCTGAGGTGTCGAACTTAACAAATCGTTTGCAACGGGGAAAAGATTTTTATCGTCGTTATCGTGACCTGAGTTATATTATTACGATTGGAGTTTATGCTCTGACAATGATTGACGCCTATGTTGATGCTCAGTTGTTCGGTTTTGATATCAACCAGGATCTGAGTATGCGGGTAGAACCGGTTTTGTTTGAAAAATCATCCCACAATTCCCGGTCTGTAGGACTGCAATGTAGCTTTAAGTTTTAATACCGGATAATTTTATTGTCCGAAAAAATATAAGTTTATGAAGAAAATAGTATTATTGATCATCTCTATTGCGGTGAACTGCGCTGTTTATGCACAGATTACCCTTTGGGAAGAGCTCAAACGAGTCTCTGTTCAGGACTCGGCCTATGCCGAATCAGATACTGTTGGAATGACTAAAGACGATTTTTTTATACCCGAAAGTCTGGATATGAACGTCGATAGTTTGCTGTCTATCTGGAATAATAATTATTTTACCAATAAACACCAGAACAATCTTGATACAGGTAATCCTGTAACCGGCGATGCTGTTTATGCAGAACGCCTCGCCAAACTTCCCCGGATGATCCCGATGACTTTTAATGAACAGGTGCGCTCTTGTATAGATCTTTATGCCGACCGGAGGCGTAATCTGGTAGAGTATGTCTTGGGTTGGTCTGATTTCTATTTCCCAATGATTGAAGAACTCCTGGAACGTTATCAGTTGCCTTTGGAACTCAAATACCTGGCAGTCGTGGAATCCGCACTCAATCCAGCTGCTTTCTCCCGCATGGGAGCTTCCGGTATCTGGCAATTTATGCTTCCTACCGGTAAGGTTTATGGTTTGGAAATCAACAGCCTGGTCGATGAACGGCGGGATCCCCTTAAATCTACGGAAGCCGCTTGTCGCTATTTCAAGGATATGTATGCTATTTATGGAGATTGGCATCTGGTTATCGCTTCTTACAATTGCGGACCGGGAAATGTGAATAAGGCGATTAACCGGGCAAAAGGACAACGGGATTTCTGGAAAATTTATCCCTATCTGCCGTCGGAAACACGAATGTATGTCCCTCTTTTTATTGCTGTTAACTATGTCATGTCTTACTATCACGAACACAATCTCTATCCTGCGGAAATCAACCTGCCCCTTTCTACAGACACGGTAATGATCAATAAAGAAATACATTTCGACCAGATCGCAGAAATCATGCAAATCGACAAACAACAACTCCGGGCTTTGAATCCTCAATACCGCAGGGATATTATTCCGGGACAGTCAAAACCGTATGCTTTACAACTTCCTGCAGCTTATGCTTATGGCTTTGTACAACTGGAAGATTCGATTGCGTTATACCGTGCCGGTGAA
>JAIRZF010000244.1 GCA_031267385.1 Dysgonamonadaceae bacterium
CTGTTTTATTTTAACCATAGTAAGTTAGAAATTGAATATGTTTATCAATGCAACGGGATATTATATCCCTGAAGAAAGAATACCCAACAGTTATTTTTTAGGGGTGAATGGGTTGACCGATGAGTGGATATTTCAACGTACGGGAATATCGTCCCGCTCCAAAGCTACACAGGACGAAAGCATGAACATGATGTGTTCTGAAGCTGTAAAAGATGCTACAAAAAAACTTCCTTACGATATTGAGGAGACCGATCTGATCATTTTCGCATCTTATTCGCCTTCCGATACGGTAGGAACTACAGCGCACAGTATTCAAAGAGAATTTAGTATTGAGAATGCAAAATCTTTCCTGATCTCATCCGCCTGTTCTTCCGCAATCAATGCCATGGAGATCATCCATTCTTTTTTTGAAAGCGGGTTGTCGAAAAAAGCGTTACTGATCTCTGCCGACAGGAACTCAAGCTATTGCAATGAAAATGATCCGTCTTGTGGTCACCTCTGGGGAGACGCTGCAACCGCTATCTTCTTTTCCAAAGAAAAATATAATGACGACGAACCGGAAGTAATAGACATTATTACACAGGGTCTCGGACATATCGGCAAAGGACCCGAAGGAGTCACCCTGAATCCGAAAGAAGGTATCCGGATGCCTGACGGCAGGGATGTATTTGTTCAAGCTTGTACCTATATTGCAAAAAACACCAAAGACATTCTTGAAAAAAACAATTACAATTTATCCGAACTTTCCTACTTCATCGGACACCAGGCCAACATGCGTATATTGACTCATGTCATGAAAGAACTGGCGCTCCCGGAAGAAAGGATGCTCAGTAATATCCGGGAATTAGGAAATACCGGTTCTGTCAGCTCGATCCTGGTCTTTGCCCAGAACTATCAACAATATAAATCCGGCGATATCATCTGTATATCCGTATTCGGAGGAGGATATTCGGCTGGAGCCTGTCTGATCAAAAAGTAACAGTTCCCATATTTGTGGAATCTGTAAAACTATCTTACCTTTGTTAATTAAACTTCTCATTATGTCAAAAAAGAAATTCAAAGAAATGAAGTCCGGTAAACGCCTGAAAAAGCAGGACATGATCAACCAGATTGTAAATCTATTCAATCGTTACCCGAAGGAATTCATGAATTACAAGCAGGTGAGCGCTGAAATTGGAGCAATCTCGCAGATCAATAAATTAATGGTAGCCGAAATCCTTGAACACCTTCATGAAGACAATTTCCTGATTGAAGAAGATCGTGGGAAATACCGTCTGAATGGTTTGGGACTTATTGCCGAAGGTGTTTTTGAACGACATTCCAACGGAAAGAACGCTTTTATTCCTGAAAGCGGGGGAGAATCCGTATTTGTTGCCGAAAGAAATTCCATGCATGCCATGAAAGGCGACAGGGTAAAAGTTCAGCTGCTGGCTAAACGAAAAGGCAAGGAGCCGGAAGCGGAAGTCCTCGAAATCCTTGAACGCGCACAAAACACATTTGTCGGAATACTCGAAATCGGTAAAAACTATGCATTCCTCGTTGTCGACAGTAAAACGCTGGTAAATGATATATTTATCCCGAGAGAAAAATTGAAAGGCGCCACAACAGGCCAAAAAGCCATAGTACGTGTTCTGGAATGGCCGGAAAAAGCTAAAAACCCGATTGGGGAGGTGATCGACGTACTGGGAGCTCCGGGAAACAACGATACGGAGATGCACGCTATCCTGGCTGAATTCGGATTGCCGTATAAATATCCGGAATCGGTGGAAAAGGCTGCGAACAGGATCCGTACCGACATCCCTGATTCGGAAATAAAAAACAGGGAAGATTTCCGGAAAATCACCACATTTACGATTGATCCCAAAGATGCAAAGGACTTTGATGATGCTCTTTCAATCCGCGAGATAAAAAAAGGGCTATGGGAAGTTGGCGTTCACATTGCCGACGTCACTCATTACGTTCCTGCCGGAGGCGTCATAGACCGGGAAGCAGAAAAAAGGGCGACATCAATATACCTGGTAGACCGGACTATCCCCATGCTTCCGGAAAAACTCTGTAATCAACTGTGTTCCTTACGTCCCAATGAAGATAAACTGGCCTTTTCAGCTGTCTTTGAGATGAATGAAAATGCTGAAGTAAAAAATTACCGTATTGTGCGGACTGTCATTCATTCCGACCGGCGGTTTACGTATGAAGAGGCTCAGGAAATTCTGGAAACCGGCGAAGGCGATTACACGGAAGAGTTACATCTGTTGGACAAACTGGCGAAAAAACTCCGTGAAAAACGCTTTTCATCCGGAGCTATTAATTTCGACCGTTATGAAGTGAAATTTGAATTGGATGAGAACGGGAAACCGGTACGGGTATTCTTCAAGGAATCAAAAGACGCCAATAAATTGGTTGAAGAATTCATGTTATTGGCCAATAAAACAGTAGCTGAATCCATCGGGAAAGTCAACAAATCCCAGAAAGCCAAGACTTTCGTATACCGGATACATGATCTGCCTGATCCTGAAAAGATGGAAAACTTCTCGGAATTTATCCGCAGGTTTGGCTACAAACTAAAGACTACGGGTACGAAATCCGACATTTCCAAAGGAATCAACCGTTTGCTGGATGATGTACAGGGGAAAAAGGAACAAAACCTGATTGAAACCGTGGCTGTGCGTTCAATGGCTAAGGCGCAATATTCAACACACAACATTGGACACTACGGATTGGCTTTTGAATATTATACTCATTTCACCTCTCCCATCCGTCGTTTTCCGGATATGATGGTGCACCGGCTACTCGAACGTTATCTGTCGGGAGGACGCTCTGTCCCGGAAGGGAAGTCGGAAGAGCAATGTCAACATTCTTCAGTAATGGAAAATATTGCTGCAACGGCGGAAAGAGCTTCCATTAAATACAAACAGGTAGAATTCATGTCCGACAAACTGGGTGTGGTTTTCGACGGAGTGATCTCCGGAGTTACGGAATGGGGTTTATATGTCGAGTTAAATGAAAATAAATGCGAGGGAATGGTTCCCATCCGCGATCTGGACGACGATTACTATGAATTCGACGAAAAGAGCTACTGCCTGATGGGACGAAGAAATAAACACCAATACCGTCTGGGTGATGCAATCGCGATCAAAGTAGCCCGTGCAAATCTGGAACGCAAGCAATTGGACTTCATGCTGGCAGAATAAATTACCGGTTGTGGCAGGCATCTACATTCATATCCCTTTCTGTAAACGCCGTTGTATCTATTGTGACTTTTTTTCTTCCGTTTCCATGGAAATCAAATCGCAATACATCGATGCTCTGTGTAAGGAAATGGCGTTGCGTAAGGATTACCTGAACTCAGAAACTGTTGAGACTGTCTATTTTGGAGGAGGAACCCCCAGTCAGCTGGACGCTTCGGATTTTGAAAAACTGTTCAGTAGTCTTCATCAATCCGGATTCAACCTGAAAACGACGGAGGTCACACTCGAGGCCAACCCGGATGATATTTCGAAAACATACCTGGAAAGCATAAGAAAAGCGCCTTTCAACCGAATCAGTCTGGGCGTCCAGAGTTTCGATGATTCCGAACTGAGATTCCTCAACCGGAGACACGACGCCCAAACGGCGATAAATGCCGTGAAACTTTGTCAGGAAGCCGGATTTGACAATATCAGCATTGATTTGATCTACGGAATACGATATCCTTCGGTCCGGGACGTATGGCAGGATAGTTTGAAACAGGCTCTGGATCTCAATGTACAGCATATCTCGGCTTATTCCCTCACATACGAGGAAGGTACGGAGCTTTTTAGAATGGTGGAGGATGGTAAAATTTCTCCTGTCGATGACGATTTGAGCATTTCTATGTATGAACTCCTGGTCGACAGACTCGTACAAAACGGCTTCGAACAATACGAAATATCGAACTTTGCGAAACCCGGTTGTCGCTCCAGACACAACTCTTCGTACTGGAACGGAACGCATTATCTGGGATTGGGAGCCTCCGCTCATTCATACAACGGACAGTCCAGGCAATGGAACGTTTCTTCTCTTAAAGGATACATTGATTCTATTCAGGGAGGGGAAATCCCTGCCGAAATGGAAGTTATCACTCCCCCAATTGCCCACAACGATTATATCATCACCCGTTTACGAACCAAGGAAGGAATCAATCCGGATGAACTCGCCAAACTGTTTGGAGAAAAAGCAAAAGAGAGGTGTCTGAAACTGGGAGACTCCTACATCAAAGAAGGAATGTTAGTCCTGGAAGACAACATTCTGAAAATCACTTACAAAGGCATCTCCATATCCGACAGTATTATGCGCGATTTATTGCTGTGACAGAAAACTCCTCTGATATTGTTGTTCTACGAATAGGCTGTCAAAAATGAGACATTCCTATCATTTCAGTCGGAAATGTATGTTGTTTAGTGTTGTTTCTGAAGGTGCGGGCTTTCAAATCCCAGTTTACGCAGGCCGTTTTGAATGTCGGGATGACTCATAAACAGTTTCCATAACAGTTGGGAACGGTAATTTTCAATCATAACAGGGATTGTTCCCTGATCGATCGCCAAATACCTTTGAGGAAACCAGTTCTCCGTTTCACTGAAAGCGTCATAGAAACCATATTCTCCCCACAGCTTATCTCCCCGGTTTTCATAGAGATGCCGCATGACTTTCAGGGAATATTCGGGAGTGTAAGGCATGGAAGACAGAGCTGCCGTAGGAACAATTACCCCCAGATCGCTCTGTTCAACGGGAGCATGTCCGGAGTATCCTTTTATGGAATAGCTTGAGGTTAATCCCCAGCAATTTTCTCCATAACCGGCATAGTTTTTGGGATTACGGATGCAATACGCCCTGTTGATCAGGGTTTGATTTTTATTTTCCGTCCAGTAATCGGCATATTTATCTTTCAAGCCGCGGGGATCCAGTCCTAAAAAAGAATAATGTTCCCAAAACAAAGGGCCTATGGGTTGCACCTGTTGTCGTAGTTGTAACGGGATCCCTTCAACTACCGACGATTGAGCCAGCTTGCCGCTTTCAGCCCAACCTTCGTGATACACTTCAGCCGGGACTCCATGTGTGGGGGATGCGGCGGCAAGGATGTACATGATCAGACATTCGTTGTAACCTCTCACGGGAAAATTCATTTCCCAGTTGTATTGAGGACTCCAATGCCAATAAAGAACATTTTGTCCATTACGATACCAGTCAAATTCAGCCCTCCGCCACAAGTTGTCGATCCTGGCCGCCAGCGCTTTTTCCGCATCATTTCCATTGATGTAATATTGGTGAAAACAAAGTAGCGCCTGCAGAAGGTATGAAGTTTCGACCAGATCTCCCCCGTTATCCTTTTTACTGAAAGGCTTGACCTTTCCCGTTTCTCCATACCACCAGTGCGGCCACACGCCATGAAAATGATCCGCTTTTTCCAGGAAACCGATGATCCGGCTCATTCGGTTCAGTCCTTCTTCTCTTGTGATATGTCCGCGTTCAATCCCGGCGAGAATTGCCATTATTCCAAAGCCGCTTCCACCGGAGGTAATGACATTTTTGTCGTCCTGAGGATAAATATTGTCGATATGTAGTCGTTCCCGGGCCATGCCGCTGACAGGTTCTGCCCCTTCCCAGAAGTAATTAAACGTTTGTTTTTGTACCAGATCCAATAATTGTTCATCAGACAGGCCTTTCCGGATGGTTGTTTTATTTGTGTTTTGAGCATTTATTATCCCACACGAGATGGAATACATAGCTACGCAAATAAGAAATTTTACTTTCATTTTATCGTTATTATTTAAGTGAAAATTGAGCTGTCTGTACATCCCGGCTGTTAGCTCCGATCATGACTGCGAAATCTCCCGGTTCGTAATCGTATTTCAGGTCGTAATTGTAGAATTTCAATGATTCAGGCGTAATCTTAAATGTGACTGTTTTGGATTCTCCCGGCTCCAAACCGACTTTTTCAAAACCTTTCAATTCTTTTACCGGACGGGTGATACTCCCGACCAGGTCGCGGATGTAGAATTGAACAATTTCTTTCCCTGTTGTAGTCCCGGTATTGGTAACAACAACAGAAGCCGTTAATTCTCCGGATGGGTCTAAAGTGGTTGAACTGAGTTGAATATCTCCGTATGAAAATGTAGTGTAACTCATCCCGTAGCCGAAAGGATACAACGGTTCATTGCTTACATCCAGGTAGTTACTGCGGAACTTCTGAAACCATTTACCCTCTTCCAGCGGGCGACCTGTATTTTTGTGATTATAGAAGATGGGGACTTGTCCTGTGTTTTGAGGAAAACTGGTCGTGAGTTTTCCGCTGGGATTGGTATCTCCAAAAAGGACATCTGCAATAGCGTACGCTGTTTCGCTGCCTCCAAACCAGGTGTTGAGAATTGCCGGAACGTTTTCGTGTTCCCATACTAAAGCCAAAGGGCGACCTGTGAAAAGGACTAATACCACCGGTTTGCCGGTTTGTACCAGCGCTTTTAGCAAGTTCTGTTGAGTATCCGGAATTTTGATGTCTGTTCTGCTACTGCTTTCTCCGCTCATTTCAGAAGATTCTCCCAATGCGGCAACAATGACATCCGATCGTTGGGCTATTTGTAGCGCTTCATCAATGATGACTCGTTCCGGGCGGTTATCACGGATCAGTCCGCGACCGAGTGCAGTGGCGTTTTTCTCCAATTCCGCATCAGCAGTCAGATTACTTCCTTTAGCATAGAAAATCCGGGCTTTATCTCCTGCAACTTCTTTCAAACCTTCTACCAGGCCGGTTATTTCATCGAGTTTGGCAGCGACACTCCAGGTTCCGGCCATATTCAACCCGGCATCAGCCAATGGGCCGATTACGGCAATGGTTCCCTGTTTCTTCAAAGGTAGAGTTTGTTTGTCGTTTTTTAGAAGAACAAAACTTTCTGCGGCGATATGACGGGCGATTGCACGATGTTCTGTTGTATAGATTTCCGATTCGGAACGGGTTTTATCGCAATATCTGTACGGATCGGAAAATAATCCTAATTTGTATTTTGCTTCAAGGATACGGCGACAGGCTGCATCAATCTGATCTTCTGTAATTTTGCCTTCTTTAAGGGATTCGGGAAGAGTTGTCAATAAGCCTTCACTGACCATATCCATATCTAACCCTGCATCCAATGCTCTGGCGGATACTGTTTTGAAATCCCCGATCCCGTGGGCTATCATCTCGCTGATTCCGGTATAGTCACTTACAACGAAGCCGTTGAATCCCCACCGATTACGGAGCACATCCGTAAGAAGCCATTTATTTGCCGTGGCGGGTACTCCGTCGATTTCATTGAAAGAGGCCATGATGCTCCCGGCTCCTGCATCCACGGCAGCCTGGTATGGCAACATGTATTCGTTAAACATGCGGACATGACTCATATCTACCGTGTTGTAATCGCGTCCTGATTCGGAAGCTCCGTATAAAGCAAAATGTTTGACACAGGCCATGATTGTGTTCTGAAGACTTAAATCATCGCCCTGATAGCCGCGTACCATTGCTTTTGCGATTTCTCCTCCCAGAAACGGATCTTCTCCGCTCCCTTCGGCAATACGTCCCCAACGGGCATCCCGGCACAGGTCTACCATCGGGCTGAATGTCCAGCAAATGCCATCAGCACTGGCTTCGGTGGCTGCAATCCGGGCGGATTGTTCTATTGCCTGCAAATCCCAGCTACAAGATAGACCCAGAGGGATCGGAAACACGGTTTCGTATCCGTGGATGACGTCCATTCCAAATAACAAAGGGATTTTCAGACGACTTTCTTCTACTGCCAAGCGTTGCACTTCCCTGATTTTTTCGACGCCTTTTATATTAAATAAACCACCGACCTTTCCCTCTTTGATTTTTGATGCGATGTCGCTACTTTCTGTTTGTCCGGTGGTGATATCTCCTGCAGCCGGCAGGTTGAGCTGTCCTGTTTTTTCATCCAGGGTCATTTGTTTCATCAGGTTATTGACAAAACGATCCATTTCAGCATCCCGACTCTCTCCTTTTTTCGGAGAGCAAGCTCCTAAAAGGATGAAGAAACAGATTAAAAACGATAAATGCTTCATACGTTTAAATATTAATTCTAGTTTGTCTGAAAATTAAACCCTAATTTCGTCAGTCCATTCCGTATTTCAGGGTTACTCATAAACGTGTTCCAAAGTAAACCTGTCCGGTAATTTTCAATCATAACGATGATCGGCCCTTGATCTATGGCCAGAAATTGATTGTCATACCAACGGGCTGAGAGATTGAACGCATCTACGAATCCGTATTCTTTCCAGAGTAAATTTCCTAATTTATAATAAAAAAAATGCAATGCCTGCATGGATTCTTCCGGAGTGTAGGGCATCGAAGCTAAAGCTGCGGTAGGAGCTATCACTCCCGGATCGTTTGTCGGGGAATGTGCACTATAACCGGCATTTCCATCGGAAGCCGTCAAGCCCCAGCAATCCCGGCTATAACCGGAATGGTTTTGGGGATTAGCGATACAGTATTTGTAATTGATGAGGGCATGATTTGTATTCTGTACCAGGTAATCGGCATAAACATCGCTTAGTCCTTTGGGATTTAATCCCAAAAAAGAATAGTGAGTGAAGAATAAAGGCCCTCCGTTTGCCGGCCCCAGAGGAAGGGTATATTCATAATACGTCTGTCCGTTCTTCATGTTTCCATTTCTTGCCCAACCTTGTTCGTATACCTCTTTTGATATGGGGTGGGTAGGGGAAGATGCAGCCAGAACGTATGTGATCAGACATTCATTCCAACCGGATACAGGCATATTCATATCCCAATCGTAATCAGGACTCCAGTGCCAGTAAAGTGTTTTTTGCCCGTTTTTTTGGAACCAGACCCAATCGACGGATTCCCACAACTGGGTAATATCGTTTCGCAGTTGCTGTTCATTGTCGGCGGATCCGTTGAAATATTGGCGTGCAGCAAGTAATCCTTCGAATAAGAACGAAGTTTCTACCAGGTCGGCTCCATTGTCTTTTGCACTGAAAGGCAGGGTTGCTCCGGTTGATCCATCGATCCAGTGAGCAAAAGCCCCATGATAATTTGCACAGTTGTTTTTCAGGAAACCGACAATTTTTTGGATACGGGCAACTGCATCCTGTCCGGATATAAATCCTCTTTCCGCAGCGACAATCATAGCCATGATCCCAAAACCGGTGCCTCCGGTTGTCACTGTATTCCCGGATGTACTCCTTTCTCTTGCCATCCCGGACGTCGGATGTCCGAAATTCCAAAAATAGTTGAATGTTTGTTTTTGCACCAATGTCAGCAGTTCTTCATCTGATATGCGGGAAAATTTGTCCGTAGAATCCAGGCCTGTTGTAAAAGAGATGGATTTTCCGCTACTGATTAATGTCCCAAGCTTTGATTTCAGGTCAGGTCCAATATTAATTTTGTATTCGGAATACATTTTCAAATCAGTCGACGGCGTTATTTTCAGTACGCTGTCATTTTTCTCGCAGGTATAGTCTGCCGGGACTGAAATTCCTTCTGAGTTTGAAAAATCAATATTTTGGGCGACCGTACCGCGATCCATCGGCGAGGAAAATTGGATATAAACCGGCGATGAGGTGTTTACGTCTTCATAGGTATTTGTTCCCTTTAGGATTCCGTCAATAACAATCGTGTTGATTTGAAATATTTCGGATTCGAACTTTGGCTCATTGCTTTTACAGGAAATGCAAAGTTGGAATAACAAAAGTAGTGTTGAAATATTTGAAATGCTTTTCATGTTGATACCGGTTGAATAGAGGAAATTATGATTGTAAGACCTGTCAATCGAATACAGAGAGAAATCTGATTTCCCGTATCTCTCCCTGTACTCAGACTGATTGGGAACACCGGTTTATTGTGCAGCGTTCATGATAACCCGTATTTCCTGTTGTGAAAGTGTTTTGTTGAACAGACGCAATTCATCAATCAGACTAGCGTCTGCGAGGTGACCCCATTCGGTGAAATAAGGCGCTCCTGACCCGATGGAGATGTTCTCGCATCCTTCCCAACTAATGCCTCCCGAAATACTTCCTTGTGAAACAATTTCCCCGTTAATATAGACGATACATTCTGTTTTCGATATTGTAAAGGCCATAAATACCCATCCTGATCCGGTAGTTTCAGGATTGAGCATTGCGTTGGCTCCTCCGTCGAACCAGGAATCGGCAGTTCCGTTACCTACATTAAGTTTGAATGTTTGTCCGCCATTTCCCGGTTCGCGGAAGAAACGGAATCCTTTGGTACGGTTGTTTTTAGCAGCGGCAGCGGCTGCCGGATCATCCGGACTTATACACAGGATACCTCCACGATCGGGAGTTGCGTTCAATTTATACCAAAATGCAGCGCTGAATGATTGGCTGAGGCCTTTGGGGAAAAACGAAAGATAGCTGTCAGCCGCTCCTTTATAAGCTTTTCCGATCTTACCGGCTTGAAAATCGGGCGTTCCTACAACGGCAGGTTCGTCCAGCGTAAACTGTTCTGCATAATTGTCCTCAAACGGCAGGTAGAATATTTCCCCGTCATATTTAGCTTCGTATGTAGGCTTCGCCATTTCCGGATAGTTATATGGAGGATCCTGATCCAAATCCTGGAAGCAGGATTGCAGGCCTAAAGCAGCAGTAACCAGCGCTATTAGTAAATAAAAATATGCTCGTTTCATATTATCTGATTTTTAGTAATTAGAATTTTGTTTCAAAACGCCATTGGATTTATCAATTTCCGCCTGAGGCAAAGGGAAATAGTTATGTCTGTCCTGATATTTAGTTTTACCCGCAGCATGCAATACTTCAGCAGCGATACCCCAACGAACCAAATCATAGAAGCGATCGTATTCCATTCCAAGTTCTACACGTCTTTCGTGACGGATAGCTGTTCTTAGTGCAGATTGGTCGGTAGTAGTCACTTTCGGCAGGATTGCAGCGTTAGAACCACGAGCACGGGCGCGTACCATTTCCAGGTAGTTCAGGGCTTCGGCTGCTTTTCCCGTTTCATTAGCTGCTTCTGCGGCCATCAATACGATATCTGCATAACGGATCACGCGGATGTTGACCCAAAAACCTCCTTTTGTATATTGAGCACGCCAAGCAGGATCCGTATATGCTTTTTTGTTGTAGTACTTGTTTGTTACATCCGCATTTGCTATGGGTTTTTCATTCCAGGGTTTATTTGCCGGAATCGTACTCGCATCTTCTCCCACTTTGATGAAATAGAGTAAGGTTTCGTCTTTTCTTGGATCTCCCGATTCAAATGCATCAGCCAGTAATTGTGTCGGAGTATGCCATCCCCAGCCGAAGTTCCAGTCGCCGGCTCCTCTGACTCCCTGTACCTGTGCAAATTGGCTTCCTATCTCATTGCTGCCGGGAAGAGCTGCCGTAGAAGTACATTGTAGTTCGAATATGGATTCGCTGCAATTTTCTCCTGTTTCTCTGAATATCTGATCATAAGCGGTATTCAGATCATAAATTCCGGAATTAATAACCTCCAAAGCCGCAGTGTAAGTATTGTTCCAGTCATTACGTGTAAGATACGCTTTTGCGTGTAATGAACGGGCGGCTCCCCATGTTATGCGCCCTGTGTAGGCTGTATTCCATCTTTGAGGCAAGCCTTTTGCCGCTTCAGTCAGATCCGAATCAATTAATCGGTAAATGTCCTCGATGGATGATTTCGGAATATTGGTTTGAGCTGCGTCTGTGACTTTGAAATCAATTTTAGGAATTTCTCCGAACGCTCTTACCAGGTTGAAGTAGGCAAACGCCCTGAAGAAATAAGCCTCAGCTTTGTTAGTCAAGTCGTCGTCCGATAGTTGTTCGCCTTCATTAACATAATCGTCCATGTCGGAAAGGATGCGGTTCACATTGTTTATAATATCATAATTACCTGTCCAGTAGCTTTGAAGAGACCCGTCGGATGCATTGTAATCAAAGTCGTCATACATAGTTGCAAATGAGGCTCCGTCGGATGCCGTACTTCCTTTTTCCGCATCTTCCGACCGGAAACTATGGATAGCCATGGCTCCATTTCCGGAAGTAACATTATATCCTCTTGCCTTTGCATATAAAGTAAAGACGTCGGCCTGAAAAGAACCTCCTCCTCCATCTCCTTTAACCCATTCACCCTGAGGTTTCTGGTTTAACAGATCGTCACATCCGGCAAATCCGATAATCGTTAAACTTATTGTAAAAACAAATAATGTTTTTAATATATTCTTTTTCATAACTTTACTTGAATTTTAAAAATTAAAATGTCAGATTTAACCCAATTGAATAGATAGCCGGTAGCGGATAAGTTCCATTATCGATACCGAAAGCGATAGCCGATCCTCCTATTTCAGGAGTGTAGCCCGTGTTTTTGCTCCAGGTTTTCAGATTTTGAATATTTCCGTACAACCGCAGCGATTTTACGGAAATTTTCTTCAAGACCTGAGGGCTGAATGTATATCCCAACTGAACATTTCTGATGCGGAAGAAACTACCGTCTTCAATAAAGTAGTTGGAATTTATTTGATTGATGGAATGGGAAGGATCCAATATCGGTTCCCAGTTGGAAGTACCCTCTCCGTGCCAATGCCCCATACGGTCTTTCAGGTAATTCAATTGAGCGTATGTCGGATCATCCCAGGTGCGGAAAATCTCATTCCCGTATACTCCCATCATATCAACGTTCAAATCAATATTTTTATAACTCAGGCTGATGTTGAAACCATAAGTAAAATCAGGTGTCGGATTCCCGATCTTAGTCCGGTCGGCATCTGTTATTTTCCCGTCGGGGATTCCGTCAGGACCGCTGATGTCCGCAAATTTCAAGTCGCCCGGGGCGACACCGGCCAATGTGTTCTGTGGAGATTCTTTGATGTCCTGATAGTTTTGATAGACGCCGGCTACCTTGTATCCGTAGAAGTAACCGACAGGGTATCCGGAGATGGTACGGGCAACATTTTTCGTGCCTGAATAAATAGCATCCAGGTCTCCCATGGAAACGACTTCATTATCGATGGTTGTTAAATTTCCTCCCAGTGAATATCTGAAACCGGAATCACCTATTTTATCAGACCAGCTTCCGGATAATTCCAATCCCTTGTTCCTGATTTCCGCCAGGTTTTGCAGGGAGTTCTGAGATCCGTTTCTGGTTGGAAGTTGTACGATAATATCTTTAGTCGTTTTATTATAATAAACAGGTTCTATCCTCAAACGGTTATTGAGCAGATTCATTTCAAAACCGGCTTCCCAAGAGTGGGTCTTTTCCCAACCAAGATCCTGAACATTGTATTGATAACCATATCCGGTAACGATCCTGTCGCCAAAAATAGCGCTTCCCGAACTTACCAAACGCGGATAACCCGGATAATTAAAACCTCCCGTGTTCTGAGATCCTAAAATCCCCCAGGAACCTTTGAATTTCAAATAGTTGACGATTTCCTGGTTTTGCATGAAATGTTCTTCCGACATCACCCATCCTCCGCCGAAAGAGTAAAAATTATCCCAGGCATTTCCTGTATTATAAAACACGGAAGAACCGTCTCTACGGTAAGACGCATTGAATAAATAGCGGTTTTTGTAATTATACAAACCTCTGACCAGATATGACATCATGAAACGGTTGTATTGGCTTCCGCTGTTACTCATGGCTGTTTGGTCGAGCGAACTTATCCACCATTTGTCCGAATCATTATTGGGAATAGAGAAGATGATATCCTGCAAGTTTTGACTGCGTCCGGCTCCAATAGCAGAATAAGTGATATAATTCGTGGTAAGTCCGGCTGTCGCGGTCAACCCATGATCTCCGAAAGTGTTGGAATAAGTCAGAATATAATCTGTTTGTGTATTTAATTGAGTTGATTTTGATTGATTAACAGATTCGGTGGTAGTTAA
>JAIRZF010000256.1 GCA_031267385.1 Dysgonamonadaceae bacterium
GAAAATACTTCACTCAGGAGGGCGAAACTACGATTGACCTGTCAGGTTTCACTAAAGGAACTTACCTGGTGCAGTACGGTGGCAGGGCTTTCAAGATAAGAAGACAGTAAGAGAAGACATGTAAGACATGTAAGATGGTAAGACCGTAAGATTAAGGAATCTCCTTTTCTTACGGTCTTACATGTCTTACGGTCTTACGGTCTTTCAATGCCCTCAAGTCACACCCACACTGCAAAATAGGTCTCGCACAAGACCCATTTTTTTTAATACAAAACTCACATTCTATTCCTCCTAACATCAAAATAATGAAAGTCTTTTTATTTTTCATTGTCTAAAAAATTATATTGATAGAATGTCATTTTATCTTCGTCATCTGTAATTACTTGAATATTAAATCCATCTTTTGAAATAAAACAACAAGCTGTTCTGAAATTTATATTTTCAGGCAATTTTACTTCTCCCAGATATTCCATATTTTCATTTAAAACAATAATTATAATGGGTTTATGATTTCCCTTTTCATCCGGATTAAAGTCTTTTTTGGGCAATCGTGCTACACGATAGTATAAATTTTTATATTTATCATACAATATTCCTTCATAGGATGGATTTTCCATATACCATGCCCATGCCTGATCTTCGTCAACGGGTAGTTTTTTTGATTCTGAAAAAGGTTTTATTGTCTTGATCAAAGCGCTACCTGCGTAAAATGGAGTATGTAATTCATCTGAAAAAGAATAGCTATGAATATCATGATCTGCCGAAAAACCGACAAGAATTGAATTTTTATTCATGCCAACGTACGGGAGTCTATAAGTGAAACCTCCAGCCCAATTATACTGCACATATTGATAAGGATAATTAATGAAATGTTCCTGTATTTTTGTCGTAATATTTAACTTAACACAGACCGGCCTATTATCTGTTGTCTCAATATCCGTTTCTCCTGATACAAAACCAAATAAAAAAAGATTATGATTGTGTTTTAATATGGGGGTCATTGTCTGTACGTAAGGAGATGGAAGTATAACGTCCCAATTATCAGGAGTTTCATACAATTTAAATTTGTCTGATACTTTTGATTTTGCATCAGTTAAAAAAAGTGTTTGCAAATTATAAGAATAAATAAAAATACTGTCTTCATTCAAGTATAAAAAACCTTGTACATTCATAACTCCATCAGGCCCTTCTTTTTCATATGTAATTTTCTTTATGAAAGAAGATGAATCATAATCGTAAAAGTAAATTGAATTGTTATAACTGTTTACAAATGAAAAATTAAAACCGGTATCATTATCAATTAATTGTACGTAATTTGTCAAATGAGTAGATTCTTCGTCTAAAGGAAATTCTTTTATTCCATGGAAAATCAATTTACAACGATTTGTATGTTTTTTCTGTTCTCTGTTAACTACACCTTCTTGACAAGAAACTATCAAGATTTGCATTAAAATGCATATAATCGAAAATTGTTTCATAATTGTGATATTATTTGAAAAATGAAATATTGTAAATTATGTGGCCCTTTTAAAAAATACCTACCCAAATAAATACAGACTTTTTCATGTGAAATACACTCATAATTGACTAACTCTTTATTCCTTTGTTCTTTTTAGAAATTTCTACAAATGTATGGTTATACACACACTTTTACAATACCGTAAATGTGGTATTTATACAAAAAATCCCAACTAATTCAGAATGAATTGGTTGGGATTTTTCAAGCCGACCGCAGGATACAAAAGAATATCTATTTTTTCTTACTAATGAACCAGCCTTTGAAATAGGCGGTTAGCAACACGGCAATACCTGCCGCCAGACAGATCAAAGAAAAAGGCAATCCATAACCGTTATGAAAAGCGGCGGGAGCAAAAGTTATCAGGGAAATCTCTACAGGAGCAATAAACAGATAAGCCAGCGCATAACTGTCGAGACAGCGACTTTGCATTTTGGGGTCAACCACGCGTAACAATGCAATACCCATCGCCACTGTGCCCGTACACCATCCCCAGGTGAAAATAGCTTTCTCAAACCAACATTCTTTCATCAGTTTGCGCGCCATGAAAATCACATAGAAAAACGTTGCAACCAGACCTGAAAATAAAAGGATAGAAAGTGGAACAATGTATTCCGCTACCACCGATATTTTAATGGAAGCAATGCCGAATGTCACCAGTAAATCCGTAAAAGCGCCGCTGATATGCCCTATTGTCTGTGGACAGACGTAATTATTTACTTTCGTCCTGTCGAATATTTTCTTGACAAGCAGACCGAATACGAATGCACAACTGAACACCGGCAGTTCAAAGCCGGGCATGAAATAGGAAACAATCTTGCTGACGCAATATCCGCCAAAAGCGATGAATGCAATAACGACAAAATTGAATGTCAACGAGTCGATAGAGATGGAAGAGCAGGTGCTTTTTCCCATATTTTCCTGTTTCTCATCGGGTAATAAACCGGTGCGCAACTCGTTGGGTAAATCGTTATAATTTGCAAGAAATGAGGTATGCTTTTTCTTCGTCCCCCATTTGACAATGATCAGACCTAAAATAATCGCGGCTACGATGCCAA
Source organism: Dysgonamonadaceae bacterium (assembly GCA_031267385.1). Classification (GTDB taxonomy): domain Bacteria; phylum Bacteroidota; class Bacteroidia; order Bacteroidales; family Azobacteroidaceae; genus BNXB01. The sequence continues at coordinate 2,575 of JAIRZF010000256.1, forward strand.
AAGTAGCGGCTGTCATGGCCAATGTCAGAATTTCGTCGGAACCTAATTGTCCGAATGCCTGTCCGATAGCGGCGGCTGTCCCGTGTCCCCCGCAAAATCCGCCGGGCATCGTGATACCGAATGCCGGATTCAGCGGCCATATCCTGCTCAGGACAAGCAGACCCAACAGTCCGCCGAATGCCCATTGCAAGAGCAATCCTGCCTGAGAATAGGTCCACATGCTGCCAACGGCCGATTTTCCGCCTTTAATTTTTTGGGAAGTGAAAGGCAGTGATCCAAAGATGAAAGCGATCAGGATGCCGGCATACGTCCCTGTATTCATGGAAAGCGGAATCAAATCGAAACCGTTTGGCCCCAAGGCCAGCCCCATGAATCCCGCCAACAAACTGGGAGGGATAAATAATTTCTGAATGATTTTCAGTTTAACTCTCATCAGTTTGCCGATAAGCAGCAATACGGCAATAATACCGGTGTCTACAAATAGTGTCCAAGGGGTGAAGTCTGTCATAGTCATTTTATAGTTCGTTTTGTACGATGTTCGGATTATTATTCAGCTCATCATCTGAGAACAAATATTCCCATCTCTTGTCTCCTACCGGGATTTCAAGAAATTGTGCGATACTTGCACTGTGGTTTGATGTTTCTTCCTTTCCATCGGGAAGAATGGCAGCTTCATTTCGGATACACGGCAGGTTGAGACGTTTGAGATCGAAATAACGGAATCCTTCACCCCAGAGTTCAATACGCCGGTGCAATAAGATTTCTTCTATCAGATCGTTACCTGTCTTAACCGATTTTACGTAAGCCGGATCACGGGTAATAATCAGATCATAGAGCGCTTGCTGCGCTTGTGCATGACTGCCTGCACGGGCATACCCTTCGGCTTCGTTCAGAAACATCTCGGCGATACGCATATAAGGACAGTCTACCTGCGGCGAATTGTGGTCGGGTACCAGGTATTTATTGTTATAATATGCCGGTACATCCGTACTCGGTTGTGGGCGGACGAAAGCATCACTCATGGCGATTGCTTTAGTTGCGGCAAACATTCCTTTACGTTTGTCCGTATTATCAATTTTATGATACAACACGTTGTAGATACACTTTGGGCCATTGCGGGAAGTAATGGCGTCGGTATTTCCGAAAAATACCTGCAACGAAGAAAATCCTTCATCTTCGGCAGCGATACGTTTTGTTCCCCACATCCATTCCGAATTACTCTGGTTGCAGAAGCGGCTCGGCGTTTCTGTGAAAATAGTTTGAGACAACTGGTATTCGCCGGTACGGGCAGCCTTAGCATATTGGGCAGCTTCAGACCATTTCCCCTGTGTTAGTAATACCCTTGATTTCAATCCATTGGCTACACTTTGGTTGGGGTGGATCTTGTTCGTCCGCACGGGAAAACCTTCCAGCAATTCAATGGCTTTATCCAGGTCTTCGTTGATGACTTGGTACACTTCTTCCACAGTAGCGCGAGGCTGTGGCGTTTCCGAGGTTTCGGGGTCGATTACCAACGGCACTCCGAGTTGTTCATTATTTTCGCCTGGGTTGTAACGTTTTCCCCACATCCTCACCAGATTAAAATAATGTGCTGCACGAACCACATACGCTTGCCCCTTGATATGATCCTTATCTGATTGCGAGCCGTCGGCATCATCAATATTTTCCAGAATAGTATTCACATTCGCAATGATGTTGTAGTGATATTTGTAACAATAATTCATCATTGCGCTCGTAATATTACGGTGAACGCTCCAGTTATAGGACTGTAAAAACAGTGTGGTACTTTTGCCGAAAAGCAAATCTTCTCCCATCAGGTCGCTCATCACGAGCATGGTTTCATAGCCCATGTAATTTTGCGATGATCCTCTTAAATACATCAACTTAAATACACCTTCCAATGCACCTGATGCATTTTCGGTATTCATAAATATAGTGCCTTCATCCACTCCCTGGGATGAATACGTTTCCAGAAAATCACGACTGCAGGAAGTAGTCATCAGCAGTAAAATTGCTGTTACGAATGATGTTATACATTTTTTCATATTCTATCCGCATTAAAATTTTAAATTCAAACCTATTGTGTAAACAGTCGACGGAAGATAGCCGTCACCTACCGTACCATTAAAGTTGTATCGTACGTTCAATCCTTTTCTCGCCGTCCAGCGATAAAGCATCTCTCCATTAAAATAGACATTCAAGCTCTCGATACCGAGAGGTTTAATCAGGTTCTTCGGGAAATTATAGTTCAGATTGACAGAGGTCATTTCGAAATAATTGTTGCTCACCAGCCAACGGTCGGAATAACCTCCGGTTCCTCCGCCGGCCTGGTTGGTAGCTACGCCATCGGTAGCATCCAAGCGGGGAATGTCCGTTATGTCGCCGGGGTTTTGCCATCGATTGAGCATGTCAACGTGCATACTGCGTCCATAAGAAGTACTGCTCCACGTCATTAATGTCTTGTAATTTCCGTCGTATGTTTTGCCGCCGAACTGATAACTCGCATGAAGGGTCAGGTCGAAGTCTTTATACGAGAAAGTACTCTGTAATCCTCCATAAACTTTCGGGATAGCGCATCCTGCCCATTCAAATTTGGCATTGTTCGCATTATTTGTCACTTTTTCTCCTGTCTTTTCATAAGTATATACATCCGCCGACTCTATATTTTCCGGCGTGTACATGGAAAGACCGGTCGCCGGATCCACACCTACAAAGTGATACATGCTGAATTCATAGATAGAGTGTCCCACTTCTATACGTTTGCTGTCGTTGCGATAAGGTTCCACATTCATATCGGTTATCTTATTCTTATAATGTGTCGCGTTGGCGCTCAATTTCCAGCGGAACCCATTTTTGGGTTGCTTGATGATGTCCGCAGATAATTCCACTTCCAGACCCCGATTTACCATGGAAAACGAATTTGTATAGATACTCGTAAATCCGGTAGACGGATTCAACGGTTGCCGGTACAACATATCACTTGAAGCCTTGTTGAAAAACTCAATTGTCCCGTTGAAACGTTTCAGCAATGCAAACTCCAGCGCCACGTCGAAATTGGTGTTCGTTTCCCAATGCAGGTCTTTATTTCCTCTCGTACTGGTAGGCGGAATGGCAAAGCCGGCGATACCTGCATTCGGATACAATCCATAGAGCGATTGCCAGGCGTAATAACCTATACCGTTGGAATTACCCGCACTTCCCCAAGAGGTACGCAATTTCAACATATTGATAGCGTTTATACCTTTAATGAATTTTTCCCGATCCAATCTCCACGACAAACCCAGGCCATAGAACGAATCCCAGCGAGAGTCTTTGTAGAATTTGGATGATCCGTCAAAACGGTACGACAAGGAAAAAATATATTTATCGTCGTAAATAAATTCACCTTTGGCCAGATAGGCCTCCGTGCGGTAATCGCTGCTGTAAGAGTTGAGATCGTTCAACTCCGCAAAGTTGCTCAACTCGGTGATGCCTTTAACCATTTGTTGCGAGCGTTCGCCGGACATGTTAAAAATACTTGTACTCCAAGCTTCGTGACCGGCCATAACATTGAGATTGAGTTTGTCTATCTCCTTGTTGTATCTCAATAATTGGTTAAAATCCCATGTAAGACGTTGGGATGTTTGCTTCACCAAGCGTCCGGGAGAAGCGATACCCGTCATCTTCGGTGTATAATTGGAACTGTAATAGGTATTCAAGTCTGCTGAGTAGTTAGTCGTAAACGTGAAATCTTTCAGGAATTTAATTTCGCCGTAAACTTTGGCGGCTAATAGCGAGCGACGATACTTGTTTTCGTATTCGGGAAGTTCACCGGCTACATTGTGGGCGCTATTGATGGGACGGGTCAACTGGCCGCCGTCGCCATTACCAAAGTCGTAGAGTTTATTCCCATTACTGTCATAGACATAATCGCCCGTATTGACATCGTGGACGTGAACGGGATAGATAGGACCAATGTTTAAAGGATAATAGAAAGGGTCTCCTGTTCCCGGTTCCATGCCTTCACTGATGTTTCCGTTCACGTTCAAGCCCGTTTTCAGCCATTTAGTGGCTTGTGTATTCACGTTGGCACGAATGGAAGAACGATTGAAAAAAGATTGTTTCATATAACCCCGTTCGTTGAGGTAACCGCTCGACACGAAATAATCCGTCTTGTCGTTTGCACCCGAATAACTTAAGGTATATTCTCCTCGCAAGCCCAGTTGGCGTACACTGTTTGTCCAATCCATATCGTCCGCCCATCGGAATTGAGCGTTCGGATTGATCTTCCCGTCTACGCCGACTATTTGGTTATTTGGAACGTTGTAGGGATTATAGGCAAGCATTTCATAAACCGACTTATAGCTTTGTTTTTTACCGTTGACCGTATATTCATTGATGATACCGGATGCCAGTTGGTTGGCGATGTCCATGGGAACTCCATAGCTTACATTCCCATTATTGTCGGTCACCGCTGAAGAATAGTAGTATGAATTACGTTGTTTTTCCCAGTTCAATTCATAAAATTGATCGGCGTTAAGCAAATCGTAAAATTCCATACCTACTCTGGAAAAAGAGTGCGACGCCTTCACTGTGAACTTCGGCTGACCTTTCTTTCCATTTTTAGTTGTAACGATGACCACTCCGGCCGATGCACGTGCGCCGTACAAAGAAGCTGAAACCGCATCTTTCAGGATAGTTATGGACTCAATGTCTTCCGGATTCAGATTCGACAACGCATCTTCGTAAGGAGCGCCATCTACCACGTAAAGGGGATCATTGGCATCATTAATGGAACTGATACCGCGAATACGAAGAGTTGGTCCTGTTCCGGGTTGCCCGGAATTATTACCAACCTGTACACCGGGAGCCACACCACTCAACGCTTGTGTCAGATTGGTAATCGGACGGTTTTCGAGGGTCTGAGCGGTCACTTTCGAGGCTGCCCCTGTGAATGCACCTTTCGTTGTTGTTCCATAAGCCACCACAATCACTTCATCTAACAAATTGGTATTGGTATTCAAAGATACCTTGATGGAAGAAGTTCCGGCGACATTCACTTCCTGCGTTTCCATCCCCAAAAAGGATATTACCAGGGTTTTTACCTCAGTAGGCACATCCAGAGAAAATGTCCCTTCAACATTAGTTACGGTACTGATATTCGTACCTTTTGCGGAA
>JAIRZF010000275.1 GCA_031267385.1 Dysgonamonadaceae bacterium
AAATTCTTTCCTGAAATCAACAGGTCATTCTGCTTAAGAACATTGAATATCATTTGCCCTAAGAGATTCGCTTAAAAAAGGTGTGAGTGAAGAGATACGCACTTTACCGATGGCTTACACACAAGCTGCCTATTCTGCGAGCATACTTGTTACAGGAATAAACATAACAAGTAGTGCATTGAGTTTCACATCAATTGGTACTGTTCAAAATGTTGGAGCGTCAGTCGTACCTTCCAATGCGACAAATAAAACTATACTTTATTCCAGTGATAATAATGCTGTTGCTACAGTAGATTCATCCGGACAGGTTACATCTGTTGCAAATGGAACTTGTACAATTACTTCAAAAACTCAGGATGGTAATTTTACTAAATTGTGTTTTGTAACTGTAAATGCTGTAGCTCAAGAATACATATTCGAAACAGCGATCACTCAAATGAATTTTGACGCATCGGGAACAACTCAGAATGTAGTTATTACCAGTTCATATCAAGGCACATTTTCACCTTTTGTGATACAAAATAGTCCAGAATGGATGACTGCAATGCAAGTTGATTATAATGACGAAACTTTAATGACTCGTAAAATAACATTGTCTCCGAATACAACTGGTCTTCCAAGAACAGGTACACTACAATTACGTCAAACAGCATCCGGAAAATTATTATCAATAACACTTAATCAATCAGTATAATTAATTATAGATGATTCGAAAACAATTAATATTATTTATTCAAATTAATTCAAATTTTTTATGAAACTAAATTTTATCACAAAAACAGTCTTTTTTATCGCAGCCTTACTGCTGCTGCTTGTCGCCCCTGTCGCAATAGCGCAGGATGTAGTCAACGAAAATCCGACTGCGGAATATTCCGCTGGGTTTGAAACTTTTGCTGCATTAGTGGCAATTATTCCATTTGTCACCGAAATTTTTAAAAAACTTATTCCAAACGCATCCAGCCTGGGAAAACAAGTGTTCAGTTGGATCATAGGACTGGTTATCGCGGCGTTCGGATGGGTCTTTAATCTTGGATTCTTAGCAGATTTAACCTGGTATATTGCTCTTTTATACGGTGCAGGTGCAAGTCTTGCCGCCAACGGAATATTCGACACGGGATTAATAACGTGGCTTGTTGGCTTGATTTCAAATAAAAATAAGTAAATATCAAAACAAGAACATAACGAATGGAATCAGTTAAGGCATTTTTTTCGTTTATTGCCAGCGCATTATTGGCTATCATTAATCCGCTCTTTAATCCTACAGTGATACTCGCAATATTGTTCGCGATAGACGTTATTTCCGGAATTGTGGCCGACAAGTTAATTAACAAGACGGATTTTTCTTTTAAAAAATTTTTCAATTCTGTTATGTTCTTGTTTTTCTACGTGGTCATAATAGGGGTTTTGTATCTTACTTGTTACCTACAACAAGACTTGGAGCAAGGAGCGTTGATTTTAAAAACAGTAACATATGTTTGCGCTTACTTCTATTTTTCAAACATCGCAAAAAACCTCCACAAGTCATACCCGGCTAATAGGTTTTTTTCGTTCTTGTACTTCGTTCTATCACTCGACCTCATAACAAAAAAAATCCCAATACTAAATAAATTTTTAGAAAAAGAAAAAGATGAACAAATTAATAATCCTTGACAACGGCCACGGCAAAGACACAGCCGGAAAGCGTTCACCTGTTTGGACAGATGGTAGCCAGCTATTTGAATATGAATTTAACCGGGATATTGTTTCCCGGATTTCATTCATGCTGACAAAAGAAGAAATCAAACATTCTATCTTGGTCCCGGAAGAAATTGACATCAGTCTTACTGAGCGTGTTCGTCGGGCTAATGAATTATCCCGTGCATGGTCAGGCAATGCGATATTAATTAGCATCCACGCCAATGCAGGCGGCGGCACCGGTTGGGAAGTTTGGACTTCGGTAGGCAAAACAAAATCAGATCAATACGCAACTATCTTATTTAACGAGGCGAAAAAAATGTTCCCGGAATGGAAAATGCGATCAGACACAAGCGATGGCGACTTAGACAAGGAAAGCAATTTTACAATTTTGGCAAAGACAACGTGCCCGGCTGTACTGACAGAAAACTTTTTTATGGACACAGAAAAAGATTGCCGGTTTATCATGTCCGAATCCGGACGTGATAAAATTGCGAAAATGCATGTTTCTGCCATAAAAAAAATGGTTGAGATGGAGTGAATTAATAAATATACAACATGAAATATTCGCACATTATACTATGTATTCTTTGTCTTGTTATCGGCTTTTTCGTTGGCAGAAAAACGGTATCTTACGAAGAGGACGTGAAATACATTCAAGGAGAAGCAATTTACGGAAGTATTCCTGCGAGTCATCTTGAAGTTCAAGAAGTGATTCCGGAAAATCCGGTGTTGCCGATGAAAACCGATACTACATACATTGACAGAGTTGAATATATTGTTCAAAAAGTAGATACGGCTGCCATAATCGCAGATTACATCACACTTCGGGATTATGCATATGTGTTGTTAGATAGCCCGACACAAGGAAAATTAAGCCTATCTACAACGGTGCAATATAATAAGTTGTCGGCTCTGAATTGGGAATTCTCACCTGTTATCCGAGAGGTGACAAAATCCAGGATAAAGGTTCTGCAATTCTACACAGGCATATCATATAGCACATTCAATCAGACAACGGTATCCGGTGGATTGTTTTATTTTGACGCAGCCCTTGAATTTCAATATATTTACGACTTAACACACCATACAACCGGACAAGGAATCGGCTTTAAATATAAATTCTAAAATTGTGACTTTCTTTTTTCCTTCAATATTTTTTGTCATATCAAAAATGCTGATTAAATTTGTATTCTAAAATTATAAAAATATGACACAGACAACAGGGATACAGATAGAGCACAATGCAAAGGGAATACCTGTTTTTGCACGTATCGACCTTAAAAAATATGGAACCGAATTAAGCGATTTTTTTTCCTCAAAAGGGATTGAAATCGAAGAATCGACTTACAATCCCGAATTTGTCGCTAAAATAAAATCTCAGGAAAATATGCCCGGAATTAAAGTAAAGGCTTCTGATATATGGAAATAAAAATAAGCCAATGGGATTTGATTTTAAAACCAAAGGCGTTAGAAGACCGGAATTTCTTTAAGAAAAGCGGAAATAAGCCTTTAATGAAGAAGATACAGCACTTACTGGAAGAATTGGAATCGCACCCTGAAACAGGAACAGGAAAACCCGAAAAACTGAAAGAAAATCTATCCGGCTATTGGTCGAGACGCATCACCGATGAACATCGGATTGTTTATGCTGTCGACAATGAAAAAAAACAAGTGGAAATATATTCCCTCTGTGGCCACTACGAAAAATAATTTTATTTTTTCCTTCAATATTCTTTGCCATCTCAAAAATCTTTCGCATCTTTGCGGTGCTATCAAATATTTAACATAGGGAAACGAAAGTTGCCCAATAAAGATTAGGGCTTTTTTTGTGCCCAATAATATAAAATGGCGGTTGCCAATCCGTAAACTGAATAAGGTTTCCTTATGATAAATGTTTGATAGCAGCGGGTTAAGGCAACCGTTTTTTATTTGCCTTGTTTTTAAATGCTATCAAACATGAGAAAGAAAACATCCGTCGCTCCGGCAGCGACCAATCCCATTGCGGATTTCATCAACAATCTTCCACAAAAAACCACGCTTTTAGGATTTCGTTATCATCGATCTCCTAAAAAATCGGAAATCTCTTTGGCCTACTTATTCGGAGGTAAAACAATTCAAACATCAATCACACAGGAAGGAGGCGAGTTATGAATGGAAGGACATCTCCTGTTGTAGAATTAGTGCAGGTTTCCACCGAGAATAAGAAATGGTCGGCACAGAAATACTACTTCAACATTTATGGAATCAGCGATGAAATGTGCAGTATTCCTATTGATGAAGTCCGTGAAATACATTGCCGCATAGGCGAGTTATTGACTGGGATAGAAGACCAGAAAGGAGGCGAAGCATGAACATCGATGGAATAATTATCACTAGCAAGGCAAAGGAAACACTTCGTCGCCTGCAAGCCGAAAGCAACGATGTTCTCAATTCATGCGTCAAGGATTTGACAAAATTGGCACGAAAAATTACAATAGACGGCTCAATGAGTTCTGATCCGCCGAGAGAAATCCTGTCGGACGCTTCATTTTTGTATTCAATCGTAGAAATATTTGAATCGTTATATGCCAATGAAAACAACGATTGATATAGCACGGAAAGTAACGAACTATTCTTCCGGCCGGAGCGAAGAGGAGTTTTTCCTCTTCGCTCCCCGGTTGGTGGAAACGGCCATTGGAATTCGAGTCCATTTAGGCGGACGTAAGAATTTAATACATTTGCGTAATAAAATCAACAAATATTTAGAAGAACATGAGTGAAAATGAAGATAAAAAAAGAATCCTGAGTGATATGTCTGTAAAAGACGCTATCTCCCGATGTGGAGAATTGCAGCTCTCTTATGAAGATACCGTCCGCTTACTTTCTGAAAAAACAAACCCGGCAAAACTAATGTGTGATCTGCAGGATCCGGAAAGTGAACCCTATCGTTGGTATCAGTCCGGTATAGCTGAAGGAAATTTGAAGTTACATATCAACTTGGAATGTAATGTCGGTGATTCAAAGGCAAAAGATGCATATAAAAATCTCTCGGGAGAACGCCGCCGGCAGGCAATTAATAAAAAACTGGACGAATTGTTTGGAATTTAGTAAATAACTTCTTAAATTTCGGAAAAATAAAAGCTATGATACTCGGATTGATTTACATATTGTTTTGTATTCCGTTCGGATTTATCGGACGAAAAGCACAAGGTTTTTTTCTCGCTTGGCTCGTCTGTATTGTGTTAACACCAATAGTGGGTATTCCTGTAAATTTACTATTCAACAAAAATTGTAGATAACCTTTCCAATCCCCGGACTTAGTTCTGGGGATTTTTTGTCCTTTATCATCCAAACTTAACAACCTATTTTCGCTGTATAAATCAATACAGCGTATGATTTCTGATAAATTAACAAAAACACAATTCGTTGTCAATGTCCTCAAGCGCGACATTGAAAACATATATACGGCGCAGCGGCTCATTGCTCAAAAGAACATTTACATCAGTGGACGTGACCTGAAAAAAACAAAAAGAAGAGGAGTGAAAATCGGAGAAAGATCCGGAAGCTTACTTCGCTCTCTCGAAAATCCGGATTATTTTATTCAGGCCAATAATGGACATTTCGTCATATCTGCAGGAATTGTCCGGAATATGCGATTCCTTGACATGAAACACCTTGGAAATCGAAAGATATACAACCGTCAAGTATGGGGTATTCTCTACAATAATTCATTACCTGAAATCCGTTCCGGATATGGACAAGAACTGTTCGATACTGTAGGCGAAGCACTTAAAAAAGCATTTTCAACCGACAAACCGGAACAATAATCATGGCAAAGTTAAAAGACGATCATATCAGATGGATTCTTGACCTTGATGCAAAAGGTATACAAGGCGAACTGCAAAAACTATCTTCAGTCACGACAAAACTCGAAAATGACAACAAGAGGTTGAATGTTACCATGGCAGAAGCTCAGGCACAAATCAGAGATACAGAAAAAGAAATGCGCAAACTGGAGAAAGCAGGGAAAGAGGCTTCTCCTCGATATCAGGAATTAAAAAATATACTTGCATCCGCTCAGGATGAAGTATCTACCTATACAACAAAAATCAGGGAAAATTCCAAAGCCATTGAGACAAACAACGAAGCCATCGGAATAGCTATAAAAGCTATGAAGTTGGAAGATATGACCATGAACCAACTCAAAAACCGTGCTGTTTCTCTGAAAAAACAATTAGATAATACTTCTAAGGCTGCCGATCCTGAACAATATGATAAATTGGAAAAAGAATTGACTGCCGTTCGGAAGCAAATGGGCGCCCTTGATGACAAGAGTAAAAGCCTTTGCGACACTTTCAATACCATGAAGGGGGTTTTATGGGCTACAATTGTGACCAAAGTCGGAGAAAAAGTAGCCGAATGGACAAAAGCTATCATTGATTTTACAAAAGAAAGCATCAAAATGGCAGCTGCGGCACAAGGTGTCGAAGCTGCGTTCAACAGGATTGCCACAAAAAGCGATTTGTCCTCTCTCCGGAAAGACACAAAAGGATTAGTTAACGACTTTGAGTTGATGAAAGCGGCCGTCAAGGCTGAAAATTTCAATATCCCATTGGGACAGTTGGGTCGCTTGCTCCAATTTGCCCAACAACGAGCCAAAGATACCGGAGAATCAGTCGATTATTTGGTTAATTCCATAGTGAATGGTATCGGACGGAAATCTCCTCTGATTCTTGATAATCTTGGCATTTCTGCTGCAAAATTAAACGAAGAAGTAAAGAAGACCGGAGACTTCGCCGGGGCTGTTGCTAAAATCGTGGAAGAAGAAATGTCTAAAGTTGGAAAGTCAATGGATACGGTAGCAGAATCTTCTACTCGTAAAGCCGTAGCTTTGGAAAATCTCCAGTTAGCGCTCGGTAAACGATTCCTCGGAATGCAGGAAGTCTGGAATAAAATGACAACCGGTTTAATCAATAGTCTTTCTGATTTAGTTGAAGTCGAAAAATCTCATACGGAACAATACAATGATCAAATTAAGTTCGTTGCAGATCTGAATGTGAATGTCACTAAGTTAGTTGACAGATATGAAGAATTAGCAGGAAAAGCAAATCTAAATAAGACAGAACAGGCAGAATTAGAAACAATTGTTACGTCTCTCACAGATAAAATTCCTGGGCTTGTTGCTGAAACTGATAAATATGGCAGAGCTTTAAAATTAAATACGGGATATATTCGGGAATACCTACAAGCCGAACAAATGAGACTTCAATACCTTCATAAGGATGAAATTTCAAAAACTCAAGATGATATTACCTATTATGAGAAAAGATTGGAATTGGCACAGAAATACAAAAAACAAGGAGAAATTGAACGTGAATCAATGCGAAAAAATATGGGAGAAGAACGATATCTCCTAATGATATCAACCAAAGAATATCAAGAAAGGCTTGCTGCGCGAACTGATGCCGATTCAAATAGAATTAACGAATGGTCAACAAAATTACAAGGAGCCCAAGCGCATCTTAAAAAAATAAATGGGGAAGAATTAAAAAACTTGTTAGACCACGAAGAAGCCATCCTTGAAAAGCGCAATGAGTTCAATGATATGACCCAAAAGCAATTGGACGAATATATTAAGATTAACAAGGCTTCCAACGATGAATATATTGAACTTGCGCAGGAAGTATATCATTTCCGCTTCGGAAATTCAGGAGGTGGATCCGGTGATGATAAAAATAAAGAAGAATTAAATAAACTTAAAAAATTAGCTGACGAGCAAAAGAAAATATTAACAGATACTACTATTCAGATTGAAATTGCAACTAAAACATACAACGACAAATTGAAAGAAGCCGAGTTGTTCGGAATTGAGTTAAACAAACTCACTCAGGAGCAATTGGACGCCCGTCTGAAAATAGATCAGGACTATCAGGATAAATTGACAGAGATTACTCTAAAAGGCGAACAGGAGCGGTTTAACAAAGCTAAAAAAGATGCCGGTGTTGATGGTGATGCTACTAAGTTTACAGACCAGCAAAATAAAGTGCTTGAACTACTACAACAGCAGCATGAAGCCAATATTCAGAAAATAAAAGATGCATCCGGGAAAACTCAAAAAGAAATTCAGGATTCCATTAATTCTGTAATACTATCTTCTTTACAGCAATCACAGAAATCTCAACTGGATGTTATTTCTGCGACAGAAAAGGGAAAAATTATCTTCCTGCAAAGTGAAGTTTCTTCCGGATTAAAAACCCGGATGCAATACGAAAATGAACTGAAAAAATTCGAATCCGATTCCCTTGCATCCCGTATAGTTACTCAGGAAGATTACATTAATAAACTAAAACAATTAACTACTCCTTCCGAGGAACAAAAAAAAGAACTAAAGGATGCAGAGCAGGTTCTACAAGATTTAACAATTCAGTCCAATAACGTAACTACTCAGTTCTCCTTTCAAAAAAAATAGAGTTTTAAATACTAAATATCCACCTTTTTCGTTATAGTAAAATAGCATATAGATTGCAAGAATCAATAATAATTTGAAAGATATAA
>JAIRZF010000017.1 GCA_031267385.1 Dysgonamonadaceae bacterium
GTTTATCGGAGCAGCGACATACAATGTAAGTTTGAATGGAAACAGCTTGAAAAGTGCCAAACTTTCTTTGGCGGATGTTGTGACACTGGCGCAGACTGAAGGTTCAAATAATTCCGGAGAAGGGAATATGTATTATTATACACATAAGCTTGGAGAACCTAAACAGTGTACACTATATAAAGCTGTAAATATAAATGGAGGTGTTACGTATAGTGAATCTTCGATAACAGGAGGTGCCGGTTGGATTGTTACTACAGTTTCTGGAATGGTAGAAACATGCCACAAAGATGGTAACGGATGTACGGTTTATAGTTGTCATGTGACCAGTAATACAAATCCATAATTGATTCAAATGAAGGCTTCGCGGGTTTGCAAAACCGTGAAGCCTTTTTATACAACTTATAAAACAGACAATCATGATGAATAAACATTTTTTTTTATTGCCAGCCGTTTTCTTTTTACTGGCCTGCGGGTGCAGTAGCCGTACCGATCGGCCTTCTTCCGGCAAGCAAATCCACTTCGACTACAAGGAAGCTGTCGAAAACTTCGATATTGGAACGATTACCGACAGCGTCGTACAAATTATACCGCTGGAAACGACTGGAAACTCGCTTATCGCTAAGATTGACAAAATTGAAATAAAAAACAATACAATTTATATCAAGGATGATCTGGCCAAATCCGTGTATGTTTATGACATAAATGGAAAATACCTGAATAAAATTCATGCCGTTGGACAGGGCCCTGGCGAATATTCAAACCTGTCTTATATGACTGTTACGGATACATCAATAGTGGTGTTAGACCATTTTATGGGAAAGCATATCGAATACCGGCTACCTGATATGAAGTTCATGAGGGAAGAGCGGCTTTTTGATAAAATCTGGGCTACAGAAGTATTTGCATTACCGGGAACGCTTTACTATTACAATGGTTGGAGCAATTCTCAATCCGGCAAATATCATTTATTTTCCCGGAAAACAGGAGAAGCAGATTACAACAAGTATATGCCTTTTGAAAAAGAGCCGTTAAGTTTGGGTATCAACGGTCCTGAATATGCCGTCAATGGAAATGAAGCGTCCCTGATTTTTTCCGGCGATAACATGATTTACCGGATTAATGCCGGCGGCGAAGCTTACTCTGAATACGAAATGGTATTCAAAAATGAAAAGGTAGCCTACGCTTCGGGAAAAGTCGAGAATGTTTTCAGGGACAATCCTCCGGGACGGATATTGAATATAAACGCGATAAATGAATCCGACAGGTATCTGTTTATTGACGTAAGCGTAACAACAGACGGCAACAAACCGATACAACCCGGGAATCACGGCGTCTATACGTGCCTGTATGACAAATCAAGCGGCCAAATGACAATTTATCCACAGCTTGCTTTTAACAGCAAGTTTGACGGCGAGCAGACAGTCGTCCTCCGTGTTATTGATAACAAAATAATAACTTGGAGAGAGGCGAATATAATTCAATTCCTCAATGAAGCGTTTTATTCAAAACAGACATTTGTCAACAAGACATACGAGAAGCGATTGAAAGAAGTGGTATCCAACCTTCGGAATGATGACAATCCCGTACTGTTTATATACAATCTGAAATAAAACGCATGAAAATATCAAAAGATCTAATAAAAAAAATCGACTGGTTTTTAATTTCTTTATCGGTGGCAATAATAGCATTGTCAACTTTCTATTTCTTATTCCAAGTCTCCCAAAAGCAGCAGGAAAGCGAGCATACCGAAAGTTCTGTGTCGGATATACTGGTACAAAACATGTCGTTCTTGAAACCCTTTGAATTGCAGTCGGAAGGCTACGAACTTTCTCCCAAACTCAAAATCATGGAGGAGACCGGGAAGGAAGTTGTTTTTCTCGACTTGCTCGGAGAATATGAATCAGTATTGATATATCGTTTCTCCGAAACGCATTGCGATCTTTGCATTGAGCAGCATTTGTCGATTTTGAAGACTCTGGAAGGAAAAATCAGTCAGGGCAGGCTGGTTCTTCTCTGCTCTTACACGAATGAGAAGAAGATGAAAATCATTCGTCAGACGCATAACCTGAATTTCAAGATATACAATATCAAGGACGATGTTGGTATTCCGCTGGAACAGACAAGTAATCCATATTTCTTCATTCTGGACAGAGACATGAAATGCTGGAGCGTTTTCTCTGCCGTTAAGGAAAATCCCGATCTGACAATTTCCTGTATTCAAGCAGTAATAGAAAAATTAATATGATTAAATTTGCAGGATTTATTTCCAAACGAATATTGTTTCTTGTTTTATTCCCACATTTGCTTTTTTCTTGTCGTCCTCAGTCGGATTACTTGGAACAAGCCCTGACTCTTGCAGGCGATAACCGTACCGAACTGGAACAGGTATTGTCGTATTACGGCCAAGATCCTGCCGACAGTCTCAAATACCGCGCTACCGTATTCTTGATTGAAAACATGTCTGGACATTATTCCAATTCAAATATACAGCAGTTGAATGAATTTTATGATAGAGTTGATTCCACTATTCAATCTTGCAAAAGCGACAGTTTGAAAGATGTGAAAATTTTATTGGCGGACATGTTTTCCGAATACTCTTCCCTGAACTTAAAAATAGTTCCCGATGTCAATATAATAACTTCAAAATATCTGATTGATAATATTGATAAATCTTTTGATTTGTGGCTCAATGGAGAATGGGCGACACATATCGGGTTCGAAGAGTTCTGTGAATACCTGTTACCCTATAAAATTTTTGACGGACAGATTTTAGACGATTGGAAAAGCTACCTGAAACCGGAGTTTTGCGGCGACCTGAATACCTTGCATTATTGCGATTTATACAAAAACCTTGCATATAAAGCGTGTGCTACGGTGAATGTGGAACTGAATAACCAACTCAATCCTCAAATAGCGCCTAACGGCGAAAATATGATTTCAATCGGCCGCCTGAGTACCCTGATAAAAATGCCGATAGGCGTATGCGAAGATTATTGCCGTATTGCTTCGTCGGTTATGAGATCCAAGGGAATTCCCGTCGGAACCGATTTTACGCCGCAATGGCCTTTCCGCAGCATGGGACATTCATGGAATATACTCCTGGAGAACACTGGGAAAAAGGTGATTTTTGAAGGAGCTGGGCCTGTTCCCGGCACCCCTCATAAAAAAGAGCATAAAATGGCCAAGGTATTCAGGAGGACTTATGCGGTAAACCGGGAGTTGGAGTCTATTTTATTGACGGAAAAATACGTTCCTGCAATCTTCCGAAAAAACTATTTCTCGAAAGATGTAACCACGGAATACATGGATACCAAAGATATAGAAATCACATTAAATCCGCAAAAGGAATTCAAATATGCTTATCTGGCGGTCTTTGATAACCGGAATTGGGTACCGGTTTATTGGGGAAAGGTATCAGGGAATAAGGTTGTTTTTCGTAATATGGGGAAGAATATCGTTTATCTGCCTGTTTATTACGGAGAAAAAGGGATTCTTCCGATTTCCGAGCCATTTATTTTAACCGTTAAAGGAGAATTAAAACCGGTAAAAACCGATACGGCAAAAGGTCAAACATTAAATATCCATCGGAAATATCCTGTTTTTCAACGGGTTTATGATGTTGGGAAACGTATTGTCGGAGGAAAAATACAGGTATCTCATGATGAAGATTTCAGAAATTTTTTAACTTTATACGAAATTTCCGAATATGGAATTTGTGCCGGAGAAATTGATTTGAATCATATGAAGGAAAAATACAGGTATTGGAGATACTATTCCCCGGATGGAGCTTACTGTAACATGGCGGAAATCTATTTTTTCAATACAGGTTCCATTAAACCGTTGAAAGGCCGGATTATCGGTACGCCTGGTTCTTACGTTTCCGATGAGCGTCATAAAAAAGAAGCGGTTTTCGACAATGACCCGTTGACCTATTTTGACGCTCCGACTCCAAGCGGCTGTTGGGTTGGAATGGATTTCGGAGAACCGGTGCAAATCAGCAGGATTGGTTATGTGCCGAGAGGAGACGGCAACAATATAGAAATTGGAGATTCTTATGAATTGTTTTACTGGAATCAGGCTTGGGTTTCTTTAGGGCAACAGGAAGCTACCAATGTTCAATTGATTTATGAAAATTGTCCGTCCAACGCTTTGTTTTTTATTCATGATTGTACAAAGGGTCAGGAAGAACGTATTTTTACTTACGAAAACGGAAAACAAATCTGGTGGTAAAATACCGGAAAAAATAAATGCGAAAAATGTTTAAAAAATCAACAATCACAACCTGCATTTTGTCAATACCATTAATCCTGGTGTTGTTTACCGTTTTTATTGTAAATGATAGTCTGGTTAATGGTGTTGTTTCCGGTAAATGTTTCTGGTTTTACGGGAGTATTGCAGGAATTGCAATTGCCTCAATCGTTTCGGTTCTCCTGAATAGAAAATATTGTTTCCGGATCAATAAAATCGATTGTCTGATTTTGTTGTATTCGGTTTTGACCCTCCTGTTACTCCCTAAAAGTGATGGTTTTTCACAAAAAACGATGATTTTAGCCTTGATTCTTTGCCTGTATTTTT
>JAIRZF010000112.1 GCA_031267385.1 Dysgonamonadaceae bacterium
TGTCGCTTGCCGTGACGGTCAGTCCGGCGTAGCTGGAGACGCCGTGCCCGCCGTCGCTTGACGTCCCATCGCCGCCGGTCAGGACGACTGTCCCGGTGGTTGTCAGCGTCCCGCCGCCAGCAAGATGAAGCGCGTCAGCGCCGACGCTACTTGCATCAGGATGAACCGTCAGGTTATTCAACGTCAGGTTGATGGCATTTGTAAAATAGATTCCTCCGGCGATGCTGTGTCCCGTGCCGCCGCCGTCGATGGTCAGGGAGGTAACAGTAGCGGATGTGATGGTCAGTCCGCCCGTAACGTCGGCGTTGAGCTGGATGACGTCGTCGTCGGCGATAGTGTTTGGGCTGGCACGCAGCGCGTCCCAGTCGGACTGGTTGCTGATGACAATGTTCGCCGCATACGCCGTCGTCGCCGCGAAAGGCGCGAGGAGGCAAATTAGGGCAATGGCGATGGTAGAGACGCGATGCATCGCGTCTCTACGGGAACCGGTACGGTCGTCGCCGGGTATGCGGGTATTCCCGCGGTCGTTTTGCCCTGTTTGGGCGTTCGTTCCGGCGGCGTCAATCGTTGCGCCCCCGTGATTGTAATTCTGTGTTGTCATAAAATAATATGTCTTTTTAGAAATTATACATGTATGGTATGTACAAAAATAGTAGGAGAAGAAGAAAGGTAGTATTCAAAACAGGAAAATATTTAAATTCACATTTTGAATAGTCTGTTTGCGGTAGCGTTTTTTGCCGGATTGAGACCTTTTACCGTCCCTGAAAATTGCCCGTAGAGCATCCAGATCAATAGAAAATACGGAATCAAGCCTGGCCAATACCCCGTTAGGGGTTTAACCACGCTGGTAGGGGCGAATAATTATTCGCCCCTACCGGTTATGTCGCGGCTATGCCGCACCGCATCACCGTTCTTTTCGTGCCGTAAAACCGTGAAAACCGTTTTCTACCAACATTTTGTCCCTTATTTTTCAGATTCATCTGTTTTTTTGCAGAATTATTTGCAAAACCCAAAAATAGTGGACAATGAAATAAAGCATCTGACTAATTCGCTAATTATTAAGAAATAAGGGCGTGACACTACATACTTATGCAGATAAAAAAAAATGTCAATAATTGTTTTTTGCGATACCAAAACAGCCCGGAAATGCAATAATCAAGGTTGTTTTACACTTTCAGCCAGTTTTTTAAACAGAATGCGTAATGCAAACGTATTTTCTACGGCATGACGGGCTGCAATATCTCCCAGATATATCTTTTGGTAAACATTGGTCAGATAGTCCCGCTTACTTGAAAGTTCTGCACCTTCAGGGAATCCTCCAAAATAGAAATAATCATTGAATTTTCGCTGAATCTCGGCTTTACCTTCCGTAGATAATAGGGAATTTGCAGTAATGCTGATATTATTTGCAGTCAAAAATTCCTTGAAATCATACGGGTAAACATCAATAGGGATATAACGCCCGCCCAACATCCAACAATAGGTTCAAATCCTCTACACCCATTCCGGTAAGACGTTCGTCCTCGAAATTGATGTAAAGCATTTCATCCCATTGTATGCCTTGGGTCAACTTGAATACACATTTCGTACCTACGGCACGAAAAGAACGGGGATGCGGTTTTTTCTACCGACATAGTGTGCTTACGTCACAACGTTCTGCATACTATTGGCGTGATTCTGATACGAAATTACGGAAAAGTTCGATATATCCGAACTTTTGCTTATCTTTGTTACCGCTGTAACTGTTACGAGTGTAATTTTTAAAAAATATGAAGTTTTATAATAGAACACGTGAATTAGCAGAACTGAAGCGGATACAAAATTTATCGTTCAACGACCATTCTCGTTTGACAGTAGTAACTGGCAGAAGGAGAATCGGGAAAACAAGCCTTATTATGAGGTCGGTTGAAGATTTGCCGACTGTTTATCTGTTCGTTGGTCGTAAAGGCGAAGCAATGCTTTGTTCAGAGTTTATTCCGATTATTAGCCGGTCACTCGACACGTTTGTTCCTGTGGAAATACGCACCTTTCGGTCATTGTTCCAATACTTAATGGAGTTGGCTTCGCACAAACCATTCAATTTGGTTATTGACGAGTTTCAGGAGTTTTACAACATCAACGAATCGGTATATAGCGATATGCAAAACATTTGGGACACTTACCGCAAGACGTCTAAAATGAATTTGATTGTGTCGGGTTCTGTTTATTCGTTGATGCAAAAAATATTCCAAAATAAGAAAGAACCTCTATTTGGTAGAGCGGATAATATCATCAAACTTTCGGCTTTCGATTTGTCTACGCTAAAACAGATTATGTATGACTATAATCCTGATTACTCTAATGATGATTTACTCGCTCTTTATTCTTTCACTGGTGGAGTTCCAAAATACGTTGAATTGTTCTGTGATAACACTCCATTGACCATAGACGAAATGATTTCATTCATGGTTCGAGAGAACTCCCCTTTTACCGATGAAGGAAAAAATCTATTGATAGAAGAGTTTGGGAAAAACTATGCTACCTATTTTTCTATCCTAAGCGCCATTTCGGGCGGCATCAACACACAACCTGAAATAGAATCAGCGCTGGGAAATAAAAATGTAGGCGGACAAATTAAGCGACTGATTGAGGATTACAATGTCATTGTCCGCCAACGCCCGATATTGGCAAAAGAAAGCAGTCAAGCCGTCCGATATGAAATACAGGATAACTTTATCCGATTCTGGTTTAATTATTTTGACCGACATCGCTCGTTGATTGAGATAAAGAACTTTGTTGGTTTGCAGGCTATCATCAAATCCGATTATCCGACTTATTCGGGTATTATGTTGGAGCGATATTTTAAACAGCAGTTTGCCGAAAGTCTCCAATATCGTGCCATTGGTTCGTGGTGGGAGCTCAAAGGCAATCAAAATGAAATTGATATTGTCGCCTTGAAATTGGAGAAAAATCAAGCAGTAGTAGCAGAAGTTAAACGACAAAAGAAAAACTTTAAGCCTGAATTATTAACTGCAAAGGTGGAACATCTCAAAAACAAGTTGTTGCCTAAGTATCAGATTGAGATGGTTTGTTTGGAGTTGGAAGATATGTAATTAACCTGAGTTCGAATGAGTCATTTTTGCATTGGTATGACCAAGCATTTTTACCACATTCTGGGATTTTGAGAAAAAAAAGAAATCCCTGGAATGTCTATATTTCAGGGATTCTCCGTTTTTGAAGTCTTTCTAAAGTGGTGCCACCAAGAATCGAACTAGGGACACACGGATTTTCAGTCCGTTGCTCTACCAACTGAGCTATGGCACCAACATTTCGCGTTTGCGGTTGCAAAGGTAAAAACATTTTTTTATATTGCAAGTATTCCCGGGAAAAATTATCTCTGTAATTCCAAAATTATGCACAATTATGCATATAACAATACACATAAAACGATTTTCAAACGATTTTTTTATTAAATTTGCAGCGCAAAGAAAAAATTATATCTATGATCAATCAAATCAACCGGCTATTAGCTGAATTAGACACACTAAAAGCGAATTCTCAGGAAGAATTGGAAAGTTTAAGAGTGAAATACCTGAGTAAAAAAGGTGAAATTTCTTCTCTGATGAACGACTTCCGGGACGTGGCGGTCGAAGAAAAAAAAGAATTGGGCAAAATGCTGAACGAACTCAAGGAAAAAGCCCGGAATAAAATCAATGATCTCAAAGAAAGCTTTGAAAATATTATTTCAGAAGATAATGTCATCGATCTGACCAGGACTGCATACCCTTACCATGTAGGAACTCGTCATCCGCTTTCCATCGTCAGGAAAGAAATTTGCGATATTTTCGCCCGCCTGGGATTCAGTATCGCAGAAGGTCCGGAGGTCGAAGATGACTGGCATGTCTTCTCCTCCCTCAATTTCGCTGACGACCATCCGGCACGTGACATGCAGGACACGTTTTTTGTCATGCATGGAGCCGATATTTTGTTGCGGACTCACACATCTTCCGTTCAAACGCGGGTAATGGAAAAAACGCAACCTCCTATCCGGATCATCTGCCCGGGAAGAGTTTACCGCAATGAAGCTATTTCATACCGTGCGCATTGTTTCTTCCATCAGGTAGAAGCTTTATACGTAGATAAAAATGTTTCATTTGCCGACCTGAGGCAGACCCTGATGTTTTTTGCAAAAGAATTATTCGGACAAGACACAAAAATACGTCTCCGTCCCTCCTATTTCCCGTTTACAGAACCCAGCGCGGAAATGGATATCAGCTGTAATCTTTGTGGAGGAAAAGGCTGTCCTTTCTGTAAACATACCGGTTGGGTGGAAATTCTCGGTTGCGGAATGGTACATCCGAATGTACTGAAAAATTGTGGGATAGACAGTAATGTTTACACCGGATATGCCCTTGGAATGGGTATTGAACGAATTACCAATCTAAAATATCAGGTTAAAGACTTACGGCTATTTTCGGAAAATGATGTGAGATTCCTGAAACAATTTGAATCCGCTCATTGATCTATTGCACACCGCGTACTAAAAAACATGACTAAAAAACAACGATATCAGGGAATCATTGCTTGGTTCGAAAAAAACATGCCCATCGCTGAAAGCGAACTGCATTACTACAATCCATATCAGTTATTGGTTGCAGTAATACTGTCGGCTCAATGTACGGACAAAAGGGTCAATATGACTACTCCTGCCCTGTTTGAAGCTTTTCCCGAACCGGAAACACTTGCGGCGTCCAACCCTGAAACCGTTTACAGCTATATAAAAAGTATTTCTTATCCGAACAGTAAGGCCAGGCACCTTGTCGAAATGGCCGGAGTGTTAACGAAAGAGTTCAATGGTAAGGTTCCCGATAACATAGAAGACCTGATGAAATTACCCGGAGTGGGAAGGAAAACAGCAAATGTGGTAGTCTCCGTTGCATTCGGTATTCCTGCAATGCCGGTCGACACTCATGTCTTCCGTGTTTCAAACCGTATTGGCCTCACCGATAACTCCAGAACTCCTCTTGAAACAGAGAAAGAACTGGTTAAATACATTCCGGGAAAAATCCTTGGCAAAGCTCATCACTGGCTGATCTTACACGGAAGGTATACTTGTACTGCCCGTAAACCTCATTGTGACCAATGCGGCATCAACGAATTCTGTAAATTTTACTCAACATATCATATATGAAACAAAAATGTATTCTACCTGTTATTTTTGCAGTTTGCCTGTTAGGTATAACATGCTCTTCATGCAAACAAAAAACAGACTCAAACTCCCCCGGAGAAAGTAACTCACTGAGCATCGGAGCAATGTCTTCCATGGATTTTGTCCCGGTTGCCGTTGCGAAAAAAATGAATTTTTTCAAACAAAACGGAGTCGATGTATCCATTGAAAAGTTTTACTCGGCCAATGATCGTGATGCTGCATTTCAAAGCGGGAATATCGACGGAACAGTAATTGATTATACAGGAGCAATTCTCCAGCTTGCGGGAGGAATCCCCCTGAAACTCACATCGGCTTGTAACGCCCCTTTTGCTATCGTATCTTCTCCTCAAAGTAATATTAAATCGATTGAAGAATTGAAAGGAAATACCATCGCTGTTTCCAGAAATACCGTTATTGATTTTTGTATTGATATAGCTCTCCTCTCTAAAGGCCTTTCCGAAACTGACATCAAAAAAACAGAAATAAATAAGATTCCTTTACGTCTTGAAATGATGATGAAAGGAGATATTCAGGCCACCGCCCTACCCGACCCTTTTATTACAATTGCAAAAGAAAAAGGATGTTCGGTCATTACCGATATGCAAGAACTGAACTATCAGATTACAGGTATCATGTTCAATCAAAAGTCCATTGATTCTAAAAAAGATGCCATTAAAGCATTTTATAAATCTTATAATCAAGCGGTTGAGTACATTAAAAGTCATTCGGTTGAAGATATTAAAGACATACTGATCAACGAAATCGGTTTCCCGGAAAATCTGATCGAAAAAGTCCAATTGCCGGACTATACAATAGCCCAAGCTCCTGACTCCAAAGATATCAGGGTCACGACCCACTGGCTCAAGACAAAAGGATTAATCCCGGAAAATGTCGCTCTTGCAATTCTGGATACTCAATTTGTAGAATGACACCATTTGCTCAAATAAAAAATCTTCATTTATCATTCGGAGGGAATAAAATCATCGATGATTTTAACCTGAGCATCAATCATGGAGAAATTTATTCAATAATAGGCCCCTCCGGTTGCGGGAAATCAAGTTTATTAAAAGTTATTTGCGGCATTATTAAACCTCAAAAAGGAGAAATCCTGATGGGATCTTCTCCTGAAAAACAAGATCCGGATCCTGTTCATCCTAAAAAAAACAGTATCGGCTATATCCCCCAGCATTATGGACTCCTGGACTGGTTAAAAGTCAAAGACAACATTTCAATCGGAGAAAAAATCAATCACACCTCCAATCCTAACCGTGATGAAATTATCCGGATATTGGGAATTGAAGATCTGCTCGAACGATACCCACGGTCTTTAAGCGGAGGTCAAAAACAACGCGTTGCCCTGGCGCGTTCCTGGAGCCTCAATCCGGACATACTGCTGATGGACGAACCTTTTTCAGCCCTTGACATGTTCACCGCTGAAACATCGAAAACGTTATTCCTGAACCTCTGGAAACGGCATAAGACAACAACTCTTTTCGTCACGCACAATGTCCGGGAAGCCGTCGAAATAGGAAAATATATCGTCATCCTGTCGGAACGGCCTGCCAAAGTGATTGAAGTCATGCAAAATCCTTTGTTCGAAAAAGGAGCCAACCGGACGGAAGACGATTTCTTCGCCCTGTCCAAAGAAGTACGGAAAAAACTTCAAAAAGTGTGGGAGGCAAAATCATGAAAAAACGAGTGATCTCTTTCCTGTACGGATTAGTCATTTTCCATTTACTGTGGTTTATTGCCGCTCTGATTATCGACCGGAAAGCCTTGCCTTCTCCGGTAGAAGTTTATGGCATTTTCAAGAATGTATTCATACAAGGAATAAGTTCCCATCTGATTTCCAGTACATTACGCATATTCGGAGGACTTATCATATCCCTGTTAATCGGGTTACCGATCGGACTCTGGATGGCCTGTTCACCCAAAGTCAACAGATTACTCGGACCTCTACTTTATCTGACATATCCGATCCCCAAACTGGCTTTATTGCCCGTAGTCTTTTTACTGATGGGTATTGGAGAACCGGCTAAGATCACAATGATTGTATCAATTATCATTTTCCAGATTATTATTTCAGCCCGGGACGCCGGAGTCAACATCCCTCATGAAAACTACCATGTTTTATCCTCTCTTGGAGCCAATAACCGGCAAAAACTAAGGTTAATCACTCTTCCTGCAATTATCCCTGACCTCCTTACCGCCATCCGGATCTCAATAGGTACCGCCATTTCCGTACTTTTTTTCACAGAAACATACGGGACAACAAAGGGAATGGGATTTTACATCGTAGATGCATGGATGAGGATCTCTTATGTGGAAATGTATGCCGGAATCCTGGTTCTCTCTTTCCTGGGATTTCTACTATTCTTCCTGATTGATATACTGGAAGAACAATGTTGTAAATGGAAATTATAAAGAATTTTATTAACTTTGTAAAAATAGTGGTTACCACATTGATCTGCCATTTTTATCCTAAAAAAATTGAAAAAGCAGGATGATCTCTAAAATAAAACAATACATAAAGAAAAACAGGATGCTTTCAGAGTATTCTACGATCATTGTCGGAGTCAGTGGTGGAGCCGATTCCGTAGTATTACTCCATATACTTCATTCCCTGAAATATAATTGCATTGCAGCCCATTGTAATTTTCATTTAAGAGGAGCAGAATCCATGCGTGACGAACATTTTGCATCCGGTTTTTCAGCCTCTTTGGGAATCCCTTTCCGTAAAATAGATTTCAATACAAATTCGTATGCTCATGAAAAGAAGATCTCTGTCGAAATGGCAGCAAGAGACTTGAGATATCAGTGGTTCGAAACACTCAGGAAAGAAGAAAATGCCGTGGCAATCGCTGTAGCACACCATAAAGACGATAATATCGAAACGCTGTTCATTAACCTCATCAGAGGCGCCGGACTGAAAGGACTGACCGGAATAAAACCGGTAAACGGCAAGATCGTTCGCCCGCTACTGTGCCTCTCAAAAGAAGATGTCATTGCATATGCAGAAAAAAATAAATTAAATTATGTCATTGACTCAACCAACCGGGAAGATAATTTCATCAGAAACAAGATCCGGTTACAAGTCGTCCCGCTCCTGAAAACGATCAATCAATCCCTTACCGACGGCTTATCCCAAACAATGGAAAATTTAATCGAAGCAGAGAAAGTGTACGATTACAGCATCGAAAAAGCAATATCCGAATGTTTTGATAAGAGAAAATCCACGATATACATCCCTCTCTTAAAATCCCAACCTTCCCCCGAAGTGATCTTACATGAAATCCTGAAAAATTATGGTTTTGGCAGGGAAATCATACTTAACATAGCAGAATCTATCAACAGTCAATCCGGAAAAGAATTTTTTTCCGATGAATACCGGGTCGTAAAAGACAGGCAAACTTTTATATTAACCCCAATAAAACAAATGATAGACAAAGAAATATACCTGATTGAAAAAACGACAGATAAATTACAAGAACCCGTAAAACTCAGTTTTTCCTATGAAACCTTTTCCGACAACATCCGGTTTTCCAAAGAAAAAAACATCGCCTATTTTGATGAAGAAAAACTCTCCTTTCCATTAACATTGCGGAAATGGCAAAAAGGAGATCGTTTCATGCCTTTTGGAATGAAAGATACAAAAAAATTGAGCGATTATTTTTCCGACCGGAAATTCAGTCTCGTAGATAAAGAAAATGCCTGGGTTCTGTGTAGTGGTAACACCATTTGCTGGATAGTAGGAGAACGTAGCGACGACAGATTCAAAGTCGATTATTCAACTAAAAGAGCATGTATTGTAAAACTTTATTAAATATTATTTGTCACAAACAAAAAAACTGATTACCTTTGCGCCGTATTACTTCCGCAAATACGTTGTTACGTTAGTTAAAAGAACGAAATCCCCTCTACATGAGTTTGATATGAAAAAGATTTATATTGCAGGTTGCGGCGGAATGTTAGGTGAAGCATTCCATAAGCAATTTATGAACGATTATATTTTGAAATGCACGGATATTGATGTAAACGAAACCTGGCTTTCCAAATTAGACTTTAGAAATTTTGAAGCATACAGGAAAGATGTCGAGGAATTCAATCCCGATTATTTGTTTCATCTGGGTGCATACACGAATTTGGAGTTCTGTGAACTCAATCCGGAGGACACGTATGAAACAAATACCCGTTCCGTCAGATACGCGGTACAAATAGCAAACGAACTGAACATTCCTTTGTTATATATAAGTACAGCCGGCATATTTGACGGCCAAAAAGAATTATACGATGATTGGGATACTCCAAACCCGTTGGGAGTTTACGCGAAAACAAAATACGAAGGCGAACGGTATGTATGCCGCCATGTAGACCGGTATCTGGTCTGCCGTGCAGGTTGGATGATGGGAGGAGGACCTGAAAAAGATAAAAAGTTCATACAAAAACTACTGAAACAGGTCAAAGACGGAGAAACCGAACTGTATATAGTCGATGATAAAGACGGAACTCCTACTTATACCAATGATTTTGCCGTAAATGTTAAGGTTTTACTGGAAAAAGCAACATCAGACCCGGATTTGTGGGGACTGTATAATATGGTCTGCGAAGGTCAAACCAGTAGATTGGAAGTTTCAAAAGAATTGATTGATATTCTCGGATTAAAAGAGAAAGTGTCGATAACACAGGTTCCCTCCGAGTATTTCAAAAAAACATATTTTGCTGAAAGACCTGCATCTGAAAGGCTTACAAACAAAAGACTTTCCCAGAAAGGGATCAATCTGATGCGCGACTGGCGCATTGCCCTCAGGGAATATATAAACGATTACTATTCGGATTATCTCAAGAATATCTGATGAACCCAAAACTGAAAGTACATTTCGTAGGGACCCACGGGGTACCCGCCAGGTACGGAGGATTTGAAACCCTGGCGGACTTTTTATCCCAATACCTCTCCGATAAAATGGATCTGACGGTTTACTGTTCCGGAAAAGCTTATAAAAAAGAGGAAAGGCTCGAAAAATACTATAATGCCTCACTCTATTATATTCCTATCGCGGCAAACGGATTCAAAGGTATTTTTTATGATATGATCTCGCTCTTCAGAGCATTCGGAAAAGCCGATGTCGTGGTGTTTCTCGGCCCGGCAGGATCCGGATTCCTGACATTCATGAACGCTTTCTTTAAAAAGAAGTTAATTATTAATCATGGTGGACTGAATGAATGGGAACGAGAAAAATTACCCGTGTTTCAGAGGAAATACGCCAAATTTAACCACAAGGTTGCCGCACATAAAGCAAGTATCAACATCGTTGATAACGAATTATACAGGAAAAGCCTGTTGGAAAACTTTCATGCAGACTCCGTCATTATACGGTACGGAGGAGATCATGTCCGTAAAATTTCTCCGGAAGAAAGACCTGATCTCGAATCAAAATACCCTTTTGTAAGGGAAAAATATGCTGTTAGTGTCTCAAGAGCTCAGATTGATAACAATCTACACCTGGTGCTGGAAGCCTTCGAAAATTTTGACAAATATAAATTGATCCTGGTTTCGAACTGGAATATCTCCGGTTATGGAAAAGATTTGTTCGCTAAATATAAAAATCATCCGAACATTGTCCTGCTGGATGCAATTTATGATAAAGATTCCCTCGATTTTATCAGAGGAAATGCCCGTATTTATATACATACACATTCCCGCTGCGGAACAGCTCCTTCGCTTGTTGAAGCCATGAGCCTCGGAAAAGCAATCGTATCGTATGATGTTCCTACAAACCGGGAAACAACTCAAAATCAGGCGTTTTTCTTTTCAGATAGTAATTCTTTGATAGAAATTCTGAAAAAGCTTGATGACGAAAAAGTAAAGTCAAATGAACAATTAATGCAACATATTGCCTCAGAAAATTACACATGGGATGTTGTTGCTGCACAATATACAAAAACAATTGAAGGCTAATAAGTTAGCCCCCGTCTTCTAAAAATAAAAATTATATATATACGTATGAAATACAACATTTTGCAACTCAAAGAAATGGCTCAGGATACTTTAATATCCCTGGCCAAAGAACTTGGTCTTAAAAAAGTAGACAAGGTAGAAAAAGACGAGTTGGTTTATCAAATTCTGGACCAACAAGCTATCGTTGGCGCCGCAAAACAGGCGGAAAAAGAAAAAGAAATGGACACTAACCGCCCTGTAAGAAAGAATCAACGACAACCTAGAACCTCGAGAAAAACAGAAAACAAAACAAGATCTCAGGAAAAGAAAGAAGTTGCTCCCGTGGAAAAACCGGCTGAACCGGAACAAAAAACACAACCGGAAACAGCGGAAACAACAGAAATAAAGGAAATTAAAAAAGGAAATACTTCAAAAGCACAGAAGAATACAACCGGAAAACCTGCTGCTAAAAGTAAAAAAGAGCCTGTAAAAAAGGATATTACAGAAGAAAAAAAGGATGCCCAACAAACATTATTTCCGGAAGAACGGAATGAACCTCAGGAGCAACCGAAAAAGAAACGTGCAAGAATAGAATCCGGAAAAGAAACTGTTCCTGTTAACGCACCCTCAAATGCAGTTACTCCAACTCCGGCCCAGCCTCAAACCCAGACCCAAAATCAGGAGAATCAGGAGAATCAGGAGAACGCCGGGAAACCACAGGAAAAAGCGGCTGAAAAACAAGAGAAAAAAACGGTGACCCTGGATCCAAAAGAAACAGGAGAAGAACCCCAATCAAAAAAATTGGTTTTCCGCCACAATCCTCAGGTAACCAGTGTAATGGATCAGGTATTGTTTAGTGTTAAAAAAGATCTGCCGAAACAAAATCAACAAAATCAGCAAAACCAGCAGAATCTGAATCAACAACAATCTCAAAATCAGCCTCAAAATCAGCCTCAAAACCATCCTTCCCCCAAAAATGGGAATAACGGACATAATGGCAATCAACAACAAAAAGAAAAACAGTTCGAATTTGAAGGCATTCTTACCGGTGTAGGAGTCCTGGAAATTATCCAGGAAGGATATGGTTTCCTGCGTTCTTCAGATTACAACTATTTCTCTTCTGCTGATGATATTTATGTATCACAATCTCAGATAAAACTGTTCGGACTTCGTACGGGTGACGTTGTTGAGGGTCCTATCCGCCCGCCAAAAGAAGGAGAAAAATTCTTCCCGCTGGTAAAAGTTGACCGGATCAATGGAATGAGTCCGGAAGAAGTACGCGACCGGGTTCCATTCGATCACCTCACGCCTCTCTTTCCCGATGAGAAATTCAAATTGACTGCCAGTATGAGTCCGAAAGTCAATGATAAAATTTCCGTACGCGTAGTGGACTTATTCTCCCCTATCGGAAAAGGTCAGCGCGGATTGATCGTCGCTCAGCCCAAAACCGGTAAAACCATGTTACTAAAAGATATAGCAAACGCTATTTCCTGGAATCATCCGGAAGTATATATGATCGTACTGCTGATCGATGAACGTCCCGAAGAAGTTACCGACATGCAACGTAGTGTAGATGCGGAAGTAATTGCCTCTACTTTCGACGAGCCGGCTGACCGTCACGTAAAAATCGCAGAAATCGTGCTGAACAAAGCAAAAAGAATGGTCGAATGTGGACATGATGTCGTTATCCTGCTCGATTCAATCACTCGCCTGGCACGCGCTTATAATACCGTACAACCGGCTTCCGGAAAAGTTCTTTCCGGTGGTGTGGATGCCAATGCCCTCCAGAAACCGAAACGTTTCTTCGGAGCTGCCCGTAACATTGAAAACGGAGGATCCCTTACGATCATCGCTACGGCGCTGACGGAAACAGGATCAAAAATGGACGATGTGATCTTTGAAGAATTCAAAGGAACCGGTAATATGGAATTACAACTTGATCGCAAATTGTCCAATAAACGGATTTATCCCGCTGTTGATATCGTTGCATCAAGTACACGTAGAGATGACCTGTTGCAAGACCCGGCAATCATCAATCATATGTGGATACTTCGCAAATACCTGTCGGATATGACGAGTATCGAAGCCATGGAATTCGTAAAAGACCGCCTCGAAAAAACATACGATAACGAAGAATTCCTCGCTTCAATGAATGGTTGATATACCGTGTTGAAACTGACCCTGAAATATTACATCACATTATTTCTTTTAGCCTGGATCTCAATAGGGATCCTGGCTCAAGAAACCTTGTATACCGATGATTACCGGATAAATCCCGAAAACAACGGAAGCCTGTTTTTAAGCATCGACAACATCAGTTTTTTCCGGAATGTGGAAACAGATGGCGACATTTTCGATGGTTATACCCTCCCCGGATTCCGTTTTACCCCTCGTGTAATATTACATCCGGCTTCAATGCTTAAATTGGAAGCAGGCCTATCTCTTTTGAAATTCTGGGGAGCAGAAAAATATCCCTGCTATGCCTACCGGGACATATCGGAATGGAAAGCCGGCAATTATCAGTATGGGTTTCATTTATTACCTTTTTTTCGCGCCCGGATACAACCGATCAAACAAATAAACATTGTCCTGGGAAATATTTATGGAGGAAGTAATCACGAAATAATTGAACCTTTATACAATCCCGAATTAAATCTGACGGCAGATCCCGAATCCGGAGTCCAGTTTCTGTATCAATCAAAAGTAGCCAAAGTAGATATCTGGGCCAACTGGGAAAATTTTATTTTTAAGAATGACACCCATCAGGAAGTCATGATATTCGGAGGGAGCGCTGCGCTGAATATTACTCCCGAAAATTCAATTTTTCATATTAGTTTACCCGCTCAGTTCATAGGAATTCACCACGGAGGCGAATTAAAAGAGACTCAGGAGAAATTGACCACAATGTACAATGCAACTGCCGGATTAAAATTTCAGTTCAACACAAACCGACTGCTCAGAAATATATCTTTTCAGAGTATGGGGATATCTTACAGATGCATCGACAACCACTCAAAATTTCCTTTTTCCGATGGATGGGCGCTGTATACTAATTTTACGGCTCAATTATGGCGTACAAAAATCAAAGCCGGATGGTGGAGAAGCCGGGAGTTCATCAATCTTTTCGGAAATCCGGTATTCCAGAACACATCTTTGACTTTGCCTGAATTCGACCGGGTTTTCCCCAAAATCGACGTATTCAATCTTGGCTTTTCATATGAACAACCATTTGAAAACGGCATTTATCTCGGTTCAGATCTGGATTTTTACCACAATCCGAAACTAAAAGGTTACGACCTTGCAACTACCGGATATTCTTCTCCCTCCAAAATCAGTAAATCGTTCAATTGTTCTTTCGGGGTATATTTGCGCATCAATCCATCAATCATACTGAAGAAAAAACTTTTTTAATGTAATTTTAGGTAATAATCTTTAATATCTTTCGACATTTGACCGAAATAACGACATTCTTTTTGGTTATTTTATATTTAATACCTAATTTTGTAACCGAATCATCAATTATATCCGCAAATGAAAAAATTATTTTTACTCTTATCCATGACAGTATGCTCACTGGGTATTTATGCTCAAATCGGGGATTTCTATGTTGGAGCTGCCGGAGGATACATCACCAATTACAAAGACCTGCTGTATGGACTTAACACTTCATACCATGTATCTGATCCTTTGGAAATCAGCCTCACCGGGCTAATGAATCCGGATATTACGGAAAATGACAATACTTTGCCGGGAGATAATAATATCAGCAAAATAAAAATGTATTCATTAAACCTGGATGCCCATTTCTATATGGTTCTGCAACGTAGTTGGGCTACAGGGCCTCTTATTGGAGGTCAATATACTTATTTGGATAAAAAATACCCGAATTCCGTTACAAACGAAAAATACGACCTCAATGTAGCCGGATTCAACCTCGGATGGCACTTGCGTATTAATATAACGGATAACATTAAAATCAACGGAGGATGGCGTTACACGGCTGCAAATCATAATGCCAGCCACCATTTATTTTATTTGGGAGTAGGATATAATTTCAATGTATTTTAAATTTCCTCCGATATTTTATAACGGTTTCTTTCCGGAGCATTTCTTGTTACCAGTTCCCCGATAAATCCAGCCAGGAAAAGTTGTGTCCCGATAACCATACAAGTCAAAGCAATATGAAAATAAGGAGTGTCCGTAACGAGACGATAAGGACTTCCCAAATGCATGTAATAAAGTTTCAATACCCCAACAGTAATAATAGCAACAAATCCGATAAGAAATATCAAACTGCCCAAAACTCCAAAAAAATGCATCGGTTTTTTCCCGAATCCGGACAAAAACCAAAGTGTTATTAGATCCAGATAACCATTGAAAAACCGGCTGATCCCACCAAACTTGGTTTTCCCGTACTGACGTTTCTGGTGCTGTACTACTTTTTCCCCGATCTTGTAAAAACCGGCATTTTTTACCAGATAAGGAATATAGCGATGCATGTCATTATAAATTTCTATATTTTTTACAACCTCATTTCTATATGCTTTCAATCCGCAATTAAAATCATGTAATTTAATTCCGGAGACCGCACGCGCCGTAGCATTAAACAATTTAGTGGGAATCGTTTTACTCAATGGATCATAACGTTTTTTCTTCCAACCGGAAACCAGATCATACCCCTCGGCAGTAATCATCCGGTACAATTCAGGAATCTCATCCGGACTGTCCTGAAGATCGGCATCCATTGTGATCACAACATCTCCCTGTGCCTTCTGGAATCCACAGAACAGAGCCGGAGACTTTCCATAATTGCGACGGAACCGTATTCCTTTGACTTCTTCATATTTCTCCCTGAGTGAATTAACGACTTTCCAGGAACCGTCAGTACTTCCGTCATCAACAAAAATCACTTCATAACTGAAATTCTCATTCTTCATTACTTTAGCAATCCACTGATACAGTTCGGGAAGCGATTCCGCCTCATTAAATAAAGGTATGACAATTGAAATATCCATATAATACTACTTATTTGAATGCAAATATACAATTAAAATACATGTAAATGTAAAAAATAATTCGTACCTTTGCATCGCATTTTTGCAGATTAATACATAAATCATTATTTATCATGTATTTAGATTCGGAGAAAAAGAAAGAAATCTTTGCAAAGTACGGAAAGTCCAACACTGATACCGGCTCGTCAGAAGGTCAGATAGCATTGTTTTCCTACCGTATTTCGCATTTGACTGAGCACCTCAAGTCAAACAAAAAAGATTATAGCACTGAAAGATCTCTTAAAATGTTGGTTGGTAAACGTCGTCGTTTGCTCGACTACTTGAAAGACCGTGATATCGCAAGATATCGTGCTATCATTAAAGAACTGGGTATCAGAAAATAATCAGTTCAAAGTCTCAGAGAGAAATTTAGAAGGTTATGAATATCATAGCCTTCTTTTTTTATAAAGGACTAAGCATCCATAGCTTAAGGACAATTTCAAACAAAATTCGATTTTACTATTGGAATATCCGAAATAAAACCGTACTTTTGCATCGCAAAAATGAGAAGGCGCGATAGCTCAGCCGGTTAGAGCGCATGATTCATAATCATGAGGTCCCCAGTTCAATCCTGGGTCGCGCTACACTGAAAGACAGGCAGTTACGATAAAAAGTGACTGCCTGTTTTTATTTAAGCCGTAAAAAAAAACTTACATTTCCAATACAATCTCCCTCTCAATATTTACCTGTTTCAGAAAATAAGGGTCGTGCGAAACGGCAATGAGCGTCCCGCGATAGCCGCCAACAGCGGTCGCAAACAGCTCCATGTTCTGAATGTCAATGTTGTTGGTCGGTTCATCGAGAACAATGACGTCGGGCGATTGAGCGGTTATAGTAAGGCAGCAAAGCAATAAACGCATTCGTTCGCCGCCGCTCAATACGGCGCAGGGTTTGTCCCAAAAAGTACTTGAAAACAGGAAGCGGTTGAGACGGATTTTTATTTCATATTCTTGCAGGGCAGAATCGTTGAACGCCTGCGCCTGCTCATATACAGACAGTTCCGCATTAAGCAGGGAATATTCCTGGTCGATATACAGCGTTTTGTTGTCTGCCCGGAAGATGACTCCGCAAGTCGGTTCGATATTTCCCAAAATCAATTGGAGCAAGGTGGTTTTCCCCGAACCGTTGCCGCCTTTGATGGCTACCCGTTCGCCGCTAAGGATTTGGAAAGAAAGCGGATTTTTCCAAACCGTCTTTTCGTCGTAGGCGAAATTGACAGACTTCGCTTCAATCAAAATTTTTCCCTGATGCAAAGAGGAATTATCAAATCCGAATTTTATTTTGTCTCGGTCTGGAATTTCCTTGCGCAAATCGCTTAATTCCTGTGAGATAATATTGATTTTATCGGTGTGAACGCCTTTCAGTCGTGCCGTGCTGTTTTCGGCGTTATTTTTCCGGGCGCCGGCCAAAATAGGAGGCAACCCACCTTTTGCCGTATTTTTTCGTCCCTGTACTTCTCTTTTTTGCTGCCTCTCTAATGCCTCACGTTCGGTTTCTTTCGCCTTTCGCAGCGATTTTTGCTTATCTTCCAAACTGTTGACAAGAGCCGTACTCTCAAGCGTTTTTTGCTCTCGGTAAAAGTCATAGTTTCCTCCATAGATTTTGATTCCGTGCCGGTTCAACTCGCACATTTTTTCAAGCTGATTGAGCAACATGCGATCGTGACTGACCACCACCATCGTGCAGGAAGTTTCTTTTATAAACCGGCAAAGCAAATCTCGCCCCGTTCCGTCCAAATGATTGGTTGGCTCGTCTAAAAGTACAATTTCGGGGTTGTGGATTTTAATTCCGGCAAGAAAAACCTTTGTTTTCTGTCCACCGCTTAATGTCTTCATTTTCGCATGAAGCGCCAAACCGGACAATCCCCAATGAGAAAATGCCTCACTACAGCGTTCTTCAAGCATCCAGTCGTCATTCAACGCCGAGAGATTGGCTTCGGAGACATTGCCCGACAAGATTGCGGACAAGGCATTCAGTTTGCTGTCAATGCCGATAGCTTGCGCCACGCTCAGGTCGTCGAACTGTCCGACAATTTGAGGAACGTAAAAGGGTTTCGACGAAACAGTTATCGTGCCCGTAGACGGAGGAATCTGCCCTGCAATGATTTTCAGCAGAGTAGATTTGCCCATGCCATTGTTGGCGATAAGGGCAATTTTCGCTTTTGAATCGACCGACAAGCTGAGACTATCGAACAACAACTCCTTGTCGGGATGTATGTAACTGAGATTTTGTAAAGTAAACATAATTTCCTTCTTTTCGACAATTTTCTATCACCGTGTTTTGAAAGAAATTATATTTTCATTGGAGTGAGGTTTAAATTTACGTGCAAATGTACGGATAATATTTCAATTTTGATTTATCTTTGGCAAATGTTATTTACTTTATCAATCTTTTAAAATATACACATAAAACATTTATTCTTTATAGTAATTATCCTGACATTTTCATGCTTAAGAACTGCCCACGCTTACACAGGACCCTGCATATTCCGATCGTACCGGATGGATCGTTTTTTGGGAACGGATGGGTTGTGAATGGGATTGCAAACGCTACTCTACAGTAACGAATTTTCAGCAGTGAAGCCCGAACATATTACTCCTGATTATACCTGGTATCCTGAAACCGAATTTTGCCATATAAAAAACAATCAATTAATATTTTTTTAACCATTCTATCAACAAGGAACAACCGGGGCTACAAACAGTTCCATGATCAAAACCCTGTAATTCACATAAAGTGACATTGTTGCCCAATGCTTTAAGAACTGCCGCCAAATGGGCGTTTTCTTCATAACGGGCGGTCATTTCCAACTGACGATCGCCGGTGATTAATAAAACAGGAGGCAGATCTTTCTTGGCGTGGTTCAATGGAGAATAGTTGTCGACAAGAGGTAGTTCCTGCGGCAATCCTCTTTCTTTACGGATGGTATAATGAGTATTGGTTTGTCCGCTTATAGGAATCAATCCTTTGATCTTATTTGCATCAATACCATACTTTTCAAGATAAGATTTATCCAGTCCGGCCATCAGAGCTAAATATCCTCCAGCCGAATGTCCGGAGATATAAACCAGGTTGGGGTCACCGCCAAATGAACCGATATTATTAAACACCCAAGCTATTGCTTCCGCAGCATCTTCAATATAAGCAGGATTTTTTGCATGGGGACTTAAACGGTAATTCACGGTAACAACGGCAATTCCCTTGCCTTTCAGTTCATTAGGAATGCCTTTGCTTCCTC
This sequence comes from Dysgonamonadaceae bacterium, assembly GCA_031267385.1. Lineage (GTDB taxonomy): Bacteria > Bacteroidota > Bacteroidia > Bacteroidales > Azobacteroidaceae > BNXB01. Next base: position 19,416 of record JAIRZF010000112.1, read on the forward strand.
CTTCAAGACCTCCGCCATGAAACCAGACAACAGTTTTAAAACCCGCCTTACCTGTCGGATAGTAGATATCCAGTTTACACCGTTCCGATTTATAGACATCAACCTCTGTCTTAACCACATAAGGAATATCTCTTTGAATATTATATTCCTGAGCAGAAACTCCGACGACACAAAGCCAAATGATTAAATTTAATAAAATTAGACGCATTTCTTTATTTTTTTAGATTTCTGACTAACCAAATCAACCAAAAAATTCAACTACACTTCCGGATAAATGTATCCTTCATCATTCATAAACAAGTCAAAAGATTTTTCATACAATGCAATTTCATGCCAGGCAATCTAAAGACATCAAGTTTAGAAAGAACTACAAATATACTACTTTTTCTTTTCTGTATACGTAACCGGGAAATTATTTATCCTTTTGTGACTCAGATTTAATCTATATCAATTTATAACATTTATTCAAATAAAAGCGCTAATTTTGCGAGACAGATAAGCATAGTAAATTTTTCAGATTTAGATTGAGAATAGTATTGAAATGAACAAAAAAATTAAATTTGCAGTAGTTGGAATGGGACATATCGGCAAACGACATGCCGAAATGATACATAGAAATAAAGATTCTCTGTTAGTCGGCGTTTGCGATATATTACCCAAAGAAAAACTCGGCCTTGAAGAATTGAAAGAACCTTTTTTTAATTCAATCGATGATCTATTGAATTCCGACCTGAACATTGACGTCGTAAATATTTGCACTCCGAATGGATTCCATGCCGAATATGCCATCAAGGTACTGGAAAAACGCAAGCACGCTGTTGTAGAAAAACCAATTGCACTGAACAAAGCAGATGTGGAGAAAATTTTATTTAAATCCTTAGAAGTATCAAAACATGTATTCTGCGTCATGCAAAATCGTCATTCTCCTCCTGCTATCTGGTTGAAAGACCTGATATCCAACAATATTTTAGGAGATATTTACATCGTTAAATTAGACTGCTTCTGGAACAGAGACGAGCGTTATTATAAAAAAGAAAACTGGCATGGAGATGCCCGGCTGGACGGAGGTACCTTGTTCACTCAATTCTCTCACTTCGTAGACATCATGTATTGGTTATTCGGGGATATTGATAATATACGTGGTACATTTTCCGATTTTTGCCACAAAAATCTTACTGATTTTGAAGATAGCGGTTGCGTCTCTTTCAATTTTATCAACGGTGGAATGGGATGTCTGAACTATTCTACTGCCGTTTGGGATATCAATCTGGAAAGTAGTATGACGATTATCGGCTCCAAAGGATCTGTAAAGGTCTCCGGACAATACATGAATGAAGTTGTTTATTGTCATGTCAAAGACTATATAATGCCGGAATTAACCCCTTCAAACCCGCCAAATGATTATGGGGTTTATAAAGGCTCAGCACAAAATCATCATTATGTAATTCAAAATGTGATAGAAACGCTCAAACACAAAGGCACTATTTCCACGAATGTGCTGGAAGGATTGAAAATTGTGGATATCATTGAACGCATATATCAAGAAAGAGACAAGCATTTCAACAAATAGAAAATACAGTGAAATTCAAAGCACCGGAGGCGTTTCTTATACATAAGAAAATATACCAAAAATTTAAGTGTGATCCGAGCGGGATTCGAACCCACGACCCACAGCTTAGAAGGCTGTTGCTCTATCCAGCTGAGCTACCGGACCATCCTTTATTTTGCGAGTGCAAAGGTAAGACATTTACTCCAAATACACAAATAATCATAAGAAAAATCACTGGATGATAAAAAACCCGCTTCATAACTGAAACGGGTTCCTTTAAACTTTTGAATGAACTGTTTACTCAGCAGCTTCTTCTTTTGTTTCTTCCACAGCCGGAGTTTCAGCAACAGGAGCCTCAACTGCCGGAGCAGCTTCCACAACAGGCGTTTCAACGACCGGAGTTTCTTCTACAGTAGCTTCAGCCACCGGAACTTTCTCTACTTTCGGCGCTTTCTCAGCCTTAGGAGTTTTAGGAGCCTTTGGCGCTTTTTCTTCTGCAACTGCAACTAATGGAGTTTCTACAACATCATCTGTTTTTTTAGCACGTGAACGACGTGTTTTCGGCTTAGCTACAGCCTTAGCTGTCTTAGCCATGTTATCGTCGTAGTCTACCAATTCAATAAAACACATTGCTGCGTTGTCTCCCAGACGATATCCGGTTTTAATGATACGGGTATATCCTCCCGGACGATCTCCGATTTTTTGAGATACGTCTTTGAACAACTCGGTTACCACATATTTATCACGCAATGATTTAAAAACCATACGACGTGAATGAGTGGTGTCTTCTTTACACTTTGTAATGATCGGCTCAACGTATTTGCGAAGTTCTTTCGCTTTAGGCACTGTAGTAAAAATTCTCTTGTGCTTGATCAAAGAACAAGCCATATTAGAGAGCATAGCATCCCTGTGAGAATAAGTACGGCCCAAATGATTGACTTTATTATTATGTCTCATTTTAGTTATCTTTATCTAATTTATACTTTGCGATCTCCATACCAAACGTCAGCTTGAGATTATCAAGCAATTCGTCCAGTTCGGTAAGTGATTTCTTACCGAAGTTACGGAATTTCAACAAATCATTCTTCTGATATCTCACAAGTTCGCCTAATGTCTCAACATCAGCAGCTTTCAAACAATTAAGCGCACGAACCGAAAGGTTCATATCGGCCAAACGGGTTTTCAAAAGCTGACGCATGTGCAGGATCTCTTCGTCAAATTCTTCGTTATCTTCGGAATTTACCGGCTCTAAATGGATTTTTTCATCAGAGAACAACATGAAGTGGTGGATCAAAATCCGCGCAGCTTCTTTCAAAGCATCTTTCGGATGAATAGATCCATCTGTGCTGATCTCCAAAACTAACTTTTCGTAGTCTGTCTTTTGTTCCACACGATAGTTTTCGATCGTATATTTCACATTCCTGATCGGAGTGAAAATAGAGTCAATAGCGATCTGATTAATATCATCATTCTCCGTACGATTTTCCTCTGCAGGAACATAACCACGTCCTTTATTGATACTCAAATCTATACGGAAACTCGCATTTTTATCCAAGTGACAAATCACGAAATCCGGATTCAAAACTTCAAATCCGGTCAGTTGTTTTCCAATATCTCCGGCTTTAAAAATTTCCGTCCCCGAAACATTGATACTGATTTTTTCATTCTCAATATCTTCAACAACTTGCTTGAAACGCACCTGTTTCAGGTTGAGGATGATATTGGTTACATCTTCCATCACACCGGGAATTGATGAGAATTCATGCTCTACTCCGTCAATTTTGATGGAAGTAACTGCAAAGCCTTCGAGCGATGACAAGAGAATACGGCGCAGGGAGTTGCCTATAGTAATCCCATAACCGGGTTCCAACGGACGGAATTCAAACTTACCGTAACTGTTGTCCGTTTCCAGCATTAATACTTTATCGGGTTTTTGAAATGCTAATATCGCCATGAAATCTTGTTATTTAGAATATAATTCTACAATTAATTGCTCTTTAATATTCTCCGGAATGTCCGCTCTCTCAGGTACATGCAAATATTTTGCACTCAAGGAAGCCGGGTCCCATTCAATCCAGGAATACTTACTATGATTGAATCCCGAAAGATTATCCTGAATAATTTCCAGAGATTTAGCTTTCTCACGCACTCCCACTACTTGTCCCGGTTTCACGCTGTACGAAGGAATATTTACCATTTTACCATCAACCACAACATGACCGTGAGAAACCAACTGACGTGCAGCGGCACGGGTATTTCCCACTCCCATGCGGTAAACGATATTGTCTAAACGACATTCAAGCAATTGAATCAGCACCTCGCCGGTAATACCTTTTGAACGTTGTGCTCTCTCAAACAAATTACGGAATTGTTTTTCCAATACTCCGTAGGTATATTTTGCTTTTTGCTTCTCACGAAGCTGGATACCGTATTCCGAGGTTTTTTTCTTTCTTCCGTTTCCATGTTGACCCGGAGGATAATTCTTTTTGCTTAGAACTTTATCCGGCCCGAAAATAGCCTCGCCGAATTTACGGGCAATTTTTGTTTTTGGTCCAGTATATCTTGCCATCTTTTTATGTGTTAATTGTTCTTTGGGAACATGGACTTGTGCAGCCGCGATTACAGAGAGGATCGTGTAATCTATTCACTTATCCGCGCTCCTTTAATAAAGAAATAAATGAATAATTAAACTCTTCTTCTTTTAGGAGGACGACATCCGTTATGTGGTAACGGAGTAACATCAACGATTTCAGTTACTTCGATTCCAGCACCGTGAATTGTTCTGATCGCAGATTCACGACCGTTTCCGGGTCCTTTCACATAAGCTCTTACTTTTCTCAAACCAAGATCGTATGCAATTTTTGCACAATCCTGAGCTGCCATCTGAGCAGCGTAGGGGGTGTTCTTTTTAGAACTTCTGAATCCCATTTTTCCGGCGGACGACCAGGAAATCACCTGACCATCGCTGTTTGCAAGCGTAACAATAATATTGTTAAAAGAAGAGTGTACGTGCAGTTGACCATTAGCATCAACTTTAACTACTCTTTTCTTTGCCGCGACTGTTTTTTTTGCCATAATTTTAATTAATTACTTCGTAGCTTTTTTCTTGTTAGCAACTGTTTTCTTTCTTCCTTTCCGTGTACGAGCATTGTTTTTCGTACTTTGACCTCTCACGGGGAGTCCGATACGGTGACGTACGCCACGATAACATCCGATATCCATCAAACGCTTGATATTCAACTGAACCTCAGAGCGAAGATCCCCTTCCACCTTGAATTTTGCACCGATGACCTCACGCACTGCAGCGGCCTGATCATCCGTCCAATCTTTTACTTTGATATCTTTGCCGATACCTGCTTCTGATAAAATTTTGTTTGCATTGCTGCGACCAATCCCAAAGATATAAGTCAAAGCAATTTCTCCTCTCTTATTCTGAGGCAAATCTACACCAACTATTCTTATAGCCATTCTTAAATGAAATTTTTTACAAAAATAATAAAATTATCCTTGACGTTGTTTAAACTTTGGATTTTTCTTGTTGATCACGTACAAACGGCCCTTCCTCCTGACGATTTTACAATCATCAGTCCGTCTCTTTAATGAAGCTCTAACTTTCATGTCTTTATGTTTTTATTTTATTTATATCTGAATGAAATACGGCCTTTCGACAAATCATACGGTGACATTTCGACCTTCACTTTATCTCCGGGCAGAATTTTGATGTAGTGCATCCTCATCTTCCCTGAAATATGCGCTGTAATCTCATGCCCATTTTCCAGTTCGACCTTAAACATTGCATTAGACAATGCCTCTACAATGGTGCCGTCTTGTTCAATTGCTGACTGTTTAGCCATAAACTTAATATTAATTTCCCTTATTTAAAACCTGTTCTATCAACTCAAACGACGAAAGAATATCTGCTTTCCCGGATCTGATCGCCACTGTGTGCTCAAAATGTGCGGACGGTTTGCGATCAATAGTACGCACAGTCCATCCGTCTTTTTCAAATACTACATTCCGCTTCCCCAGATTAATCATCGGTTCTATCGCAATACACATTCCGCTCTTCAACAACGGACCGTAACCTTTTTTGCCATAATTTGGAACATCAGGACTTTCGTGCATCTCTCTTCCGATACCATGACCGACTAATTCCCTGACAACTCCGTAACCATTATTTTCGCAATAGGTCTGGACGGCATTACCGATATCGCCTATTCTCTTTCCTTCCACTGCCTGTTTGATCCCTTCATACAAAGCTTCCTTTGTGATTCTCAACAATCGTTGAACTTCGGGAGCAACTTCTCCGACACAGAAAGTATAAGCAGAATCTCCACAATATCCGTTTTTCTTCACCCCGCAATCTACCGAAACAATATCTCCATCTTTCAACTCATAATCCGAGGGTATCCCATGGACTACCTGTTCATTGATTGAGATACAAAGGGTATTGGGGAAACCGTTGTATCCCAGAAATAAGGGAACGCCTCCGTTATCCCGGATAAACTGCTCAGCAATCCTGTCTAATTGAATTGTTTTCACCCCGGGAGCGATGTATTTCGCAACCTCAGCATGGGTGGCGCTAACCATCAGGTTTGCCACCCGCATCAATTCAATTTCTTCGCCGGTCTTGAGGTAGATCATTTCATTAATAAGCAGAACCTTGTCTACCTTTTATCCTTCCTGATTTCAGTAAACCATCATAATGACGCATCAACAAATGGCTCTCCACTTGCTGTAAAGTATCCAGAACCACACCGACAAGAATCAGGAGCGAGGTTCCTCCAAAGAACTGGGCAAACTCTTGCTTGATGCCGATCATTTGAGCAAAAGCAGGCATAATTGCCACCAATGCAAGGAAAAGTGACCCGGGGAATGTTATTCTTGACATGATCTCATCAATGTATTCAGCCGTTCTCTTACCCGGTTTAATACCCGGTATAAAACCGTTATTACGTTTCAGGTCTTCTGCCATTTGAGTCGGATTAATTGTGATCGCTGTGTAGAAATAGGTAAACACAATAATCAACAATGCGAATACAACACAATATGCAACACTCGTATGATCGGTCAACGGTTGAAATAATTTCACCCAGAAACTGTCCTGACTTGCATTACCAAAACCCAGCAAAGTGATGGGCACGAACATAATAGCCTGAGCAAAGATGATAGGCATCACGTTAGCAGCATTCACTTTTAAAGGTATATACTGACGGGCTCCTCCATATTGTTTATTTCCTACCATCTGTTTTGCATACTGTACCGGTATTCTCCGGGTTCCCTGAACCAACAGGATAGCGCCGGCAATAACAAACAACAGAAACACAATTTCAATAAGGAACATAACCAAACCTCCGGCATTTTCACTGAGCCGGGAATAAAATTCCTGGAACAACGATTGCGGTAAGCGAGCAAGGATACCAACGAGGATTACGAAAGAAATTCCGTTCCCGACACCTTTATCCGTAATTCTTTCACCCAACCACAACACAAACATGGAACCTGCGGCCAATATGATCGTGGAAGAGGTTGTAAACCAAAAACCTGACGGCATCGCAGAGCCTCCCTGACGCATCTGTACATTCAGATTTATCAGGTAAGCCGGAGCTTGTAACACCAAAATAAGCAGTGTCAGGTAGCGTGTATATTGGTTGATTTTACGACGTCCGCTCTCACCTTCCCGTTGCAATTTCTGGAAAGACGGGATAGCGATAGTCAATAATTGAATTACGATAGAAGCCGAAATGTAGGGCATAATTCCCAATGCGACAATAGAAGCATTCGAGAATGCACCTCCGGAAAACATATTCAACAGGGACATCAAACCGCTTGATGTCTGGTCATGTAAAGCGGACAGGTCTGCCGGATTAATTCCCGGCAATGTAATGACCGACAAAAAACGGTATACTACGATCAAAATGAAAGTAGTGAAGATCCGACCTCTCAGATCCTCAATCTTCCATATATTTTTAATTGTTTCAACTGCTCTCATTATGCTTAGAGTTTTACAACGGAACCTCCTGCGGCCTGGATAGCAGCTTCAGCTGATTTGGAAAAAGCGTGAGCCGTAACTTCCAGTTTAGCAGAGATACTACCATTACCAAGGATTTTCACCAGTTGTGTTGAAGAAATAAATCCTGCATTCACTAATTCGTCGATGCCGATTTTAGTTGCATTTGTCTTTTCTGCAAGTTCTTGCAAAGTACCAAGATTGATTGCTTTAAACTCAACACGGTTGATATTTTTGAAACCAAACTTAGGCAAACGTCTTTGGATAGGCATCTGGCCTCCTTCAAAACCGATCTTCTTTGAATAACCGGATCTTGATTTCTGTCCCTTATGACCTCTGGTTGAAGTTCCTCCTAAACCGGAACCGGGACCACGTCCGATTCTTTTTCTGGTTTTAACGGAACCTGCAGCAGGCTTTAGATTTGATAAATTCATATTCAATTAAAATTAAAAGTTTCCTAATTTACGTTCTTAATTATTGTTCAACTGAAATCAGGTGTTTTACTTTGTTCACCATTCCCAACACTGCAGGATTAGATTCCAGTTCAACCACACGCCCCAGTTTACGGAGTCCCAATGCATCCAAAGTTCTTTTCTGATCTTTCGGACAATTAATGCGACTTCTTACTTGTTTGATTTTAATCGTTGCCATAATTTTCCCTCCTAATTAACCTTTAAATACTTTTTCTACTGATACTCCTCTGTTTTGGGCAACCATTGCAGGATCTCTTAACTCATTCAGTGCAGCAATAGTTGCTTTCACCAGGTTATGAGGATTTGAAGAACCTTTTGATTTTGCCAAAACGTCTGTAACTCCAACACTTTCCAATACGGCACGCATTGCACCACCGGCCTTAACTCCGGTACCATGTGTTGCAGGCTTAATAAACACCTGTGCACCACCGAATTTTGCGATTTGTTCGTGAGGAATAGTGCCTTTATAAATAGGAACTTTAATCAAATTTTTCTTAGCAGCTTCTACTCCTTTAGCAATAGCAGCTGTTACTTCACCGGCTTTTCCTAATCCCCAGCCGATAATACCATCTTCGTTTCCGACAACCACGATCGCTGCGAAGCTGAAGGTACGACCTCCTTTAGTGACTTTAGTTACACGATTGATGGCAACTAACCTGTCTTTTAATTCCAAGTCGTTTGTTGACTTTATTTTGTTATTCATCGCCATTTTTTTATTAAAATTTAAGTCCGCCTTTACGAGCAGCCTCTGCTAATTCTCTAACTCTACCATGGTATAAATAACCATTTCTGTCAAAAACTACGGCTTGAATGCCTGCCTCTTTGGATTTTTGAGCAATTAATTCTCCTACTTTAGATGCAATTTCTTTTTTAGGAGCTTTATCTGTGATACCGGCAGAAGAAGCAGCAGCTAATGTTTTTCCGGTCAGGTCGTCAATAACCTGGGCATAAATTTGCTTGTTGCTTCTGAACACTGTCAAACGCGGGCATCCGGTTGTGCCGGAGATATGCTTGCGCACGCGTTGTTTTATCTTGATTCTTCTTAATTCTTTTGTTGTCATGATAATTTCCAGTTTTTAAAATTATTTACTAGCTGACTTACCTGACTTTCTGCGAACCACTTCACCAACAAAACGGATACCTTTTCCTTTGTATGGTTCCACTTTGCGGAATGAGCGGATTTTAGCACAGACTTGTCCGATTAATTGTTTGTCGGCCGATTCCAGAATGATCAACGGGTTTTTATTACGTTCACTCTTAGTTTCAACTTTAATCTCCGGAGGTAACATTATGTAGATATTGTGAGTATAACCCAAAGCAAGATCCAATAAATTTCCGGTACTTGTTACACGGTAACCAACGCCGACTAATTCAAGTTCTTTCTTGTAACCTTCCGATACTCCAATAACCATATTACTGATCAGAGAGCGATACAAACCATGCAGCGCGCGGTTTTGCTTTTCATCATTCGGACGGGTTACGGTTAATACACCATCTTCTAACTCTAATTTGATAGCCGGATTTACATCTTGAGATAATGTTCCCTTCGGACCCTTAACCGTCACTACATTGTTATCCATTGTAAGTGTTACTCCGGCTGGGATTTTGATTGGTAATTTTCCTATTCTTGACATACTTTTTCCTCCTAAATTAATAAACAAAACATAAAACTTCGCCACCGATCTTCAGATCGCGGGCTTCCTTGTCTGTCATTACTCCCTTAGAAGTGGAAAGTAAGGCAATACCTAATCCATTCAATACGCGGGGCATCTCTTTGTAACCGGTATACCGACGCAAACCTGGGGTAGAAACCCTTTTCAAACATTTGATTGCGTTTACTTTATTTACCGGGTCATACTTCAAGGCAATCTTAATCGAGCCCTGAGGACCTTCGTCTACAAACTTGTAATTCAAGATGTAGCCTTTGTCGAAAAGGATCTTAGTGATCTCTTTCTTTAAATTTGAGGCTGGAACCTCCACCACTCTGTGCTTTGCTTGGATGGCGTTCCGAAGTCTCGTCAGATAATCTGCAATAGGATCTGTCATAATTAATTAAAATTAAATTGATCCGGCATTTCCGGACAATATTTAACACTCTTGATTTTATTCGGAAAAAATTATTCTATCCTCTGAAAATCAACCCATTTCATTTACATCTTTGAAATGCACACAAAATGGAGTGCAAAGATAATACATTTTAGGGAAACAACAAAATCTTTTCCAAACATTTACAGGTTATCTGTAATTAAGAAGACCGGAAGACGTGCAAAACCTGTAAGACCGGAAGATTAAGTGACCCCCTTTTTTCTTCCGATCTTACAGGTTTTGCACGTCTTACAGGTCTTCCGATCTTACATGTCTCTTTTCACTGCCTCCACTTGTTCCCTGGATAGGCCTGTCAAATAAAAAATATCGTCAACAGACATATTCTTTTCCAAACATTTACGGGCTACAAGAATTTTCCCTTTCTCCATGCCGGTCTCCATACCTTTCTCCATACCGGTCTTCATGCCTTCTTTACGTCCAAGATTCATGCCTTTCTCCATACCGGTCTTCATACCTTCTTTACGACCAAGGTTCAATCCTCTCTCCATACCTGTCCTCATACCTTCTTCACGACCAACCTCACGACCAAGATTCATGCCTTCGCCCTTGGCA
>JAIRZF010000117.1 GCA_031267385.1 Dysgonamonadaceae bacterium
ACCGGACGGTTCTCCAGCCTGGATAAATGCTTCAACAAATAAATCCAACGTTCAAAATTACTGACAAGTTCGTCCTGTCGTTTATTGAATTTGCGAAGTTCCAGAAAAAAATACGTCAATTTATCGTAAAATACCTCTTTAGTCCGGACATCAATCAGTTTCACTTCATGATAATATCCCGGTTGTTCGTCCAGCGGCTCGAAATCCAAAATCGCAATTGTATAAACCGGTGTCAACTTGTACTTCCATTTCTCTCCCTTGAGCGCCTGTTCCTGAATCGGAAACGTCGAGTAATAGACGCAACGATCCTTGAAATAAGTCTGACGCGCTATTTGCATTTCGACTATGAAATACCCAAACTCGTTTTTACAGTAAATATCAAACACGGCACTCCGGTCTTCTTTTTTCGGCCCCCAATGCGACTCGGGAAGATATTCCAATCCGGTGATTTCTCCCTCTTCCTGAATGACTTCGTTCAGAAAATCGATCAACAACTCTTTGTAGGCCTCTGTTCCAAACAATTTATGAAATCCAAAATCCGTTAACGGATTCAGGTATTTCGAATGATGCGTAAAATTTTCCATATTATTACGGTTTTGTTAAATAATTCGTAAAGATACGAATTTATTTTGAGAAATAAAAAAGCGTTGAGTTCGTCAATGATGAAAATCAATGAAATAATGAGGTTAGGATTGGGAGAAAAACCTCAAGATTCATCTGGGGGGTAGGCCAAATGTTAATTTTAACTTAAATTTCCAATAAAACACCCATTTTCCCCGTTTGTTAAAATAAATTATTTATTATTATTAAACTTTTTTCATTTTTTGAGCAATTGTTAAACAAAAAAATCCGTTCTTTGTTTTAACATTTGAAGATCAGTTGAAAATATGAGGAAATCGACGATTTGGTTATTCGCGGGCGTAATGGTTTTTGCGTTTATAGGCTTGTTGTATTTGCAGGTTTCGTATATCCGCATCATCATGGATAACCAGAAGCAGCAGTTTGACGAAGCCGTTAAAAGAAGCTTGTACCAGGTTTCCCATAACCTGGAACTTGACCAGGCGGGCAAGGCTCTAACGGAACAATTTGAGATTGCCCGTAAGAAATATTTGCCCAAAAGCAAGCCTCTTTCCTATTCTCAACGGTTTCTTGCGCGCGAACAACGACGGTTGAATATCACGGCTGACGGAACAAATGCAAGTGTGGAAATTGGAGTCAGTACGGAAATTGTGAAAAATCAGTTGCTGGATATTGCTCCCAGTTACGGTAAAAATGATTTAGCCAATGCTTCGGTGAACCTGCAGGATGCTTATCAGGAGCTTTATTATCACCAGCAGGGCTTGCTGCAGGAGGCAATGAAGACATTGATGAAGTCGGATCTGGCTCCCATTGAAGAACGGGTGAATTTTCGAAGCCTGGATTCATATATCCGCTCCGAACTGTTGAACAATAACCTGAGCCTTCCGTATCATTTTGCAATCATAGAGAAAGATAAAAATTTCGTATACCAGTCCCCGGATTTTAAAGTTGTGGATATCAGGCAATCCTATTCGCAGGTGTTATTCCCCAAAGATCCGCCTCAAAAATTGTATACGCTGTTAGTCTCTTTCCCGGACAGGACGGACTACCTTCTGAAGTCGGTTTCGTTCATTGCCCCTTCGGTGGCTTTCTCCGTCGTGTTGTTGATCGTGTTTATTCTGACAATTGTCATCGTATTCCGTCAAAAACGTTTGTCGGAAATGAAATCGGATTTTATTAATAATATGACCCATGAGTTGAAAACCCCGGTAGCCACCATATCGTTAGCCTCGCAAATGTTGAAAGATGGCGGCGTTAACAAATCGCCGCAATTATTTTCGCATATTTCCGGAGTGATCAATGACGAAACGAAACGTTTGAGTTTCCTGATAGAGAAAGTGTTGCAGATGTCGCTTTTTGAAAAAAATAAAACAGCTCTGAAAATGAAGGAGTTGGATGCAAATGATTTGTTGGCCAATGTTGCACACACCTTTGTTATACGTGTAGAAAAAATAGGAGGGTGGCTCGATGTGGAGCTGGAAGCGATGGAATCCACGATTTATGTCGATGAGATGCACTTTACCAATGTGTTGTTCAATTTAATGGAAAATGCCGTGAAATACCGTAAAGAAGAGGAGCCCCTCAAGCTTCTTGCAAAAACGCGTAATGAAGGGGATAAAATAATGATCAGTATTCAGGATAACGGCGTCGGTATCAAAAAAGAGAACCTGAAAAAAGTTTTTGAGCGTTTTTACCGGGTTCATACGGGAAACCGGCACGATGTGAAAGGATTTGGCTTGGGTTTGGCATATGTGAAAAAAATAATTGACGATCATAACGGTTCTATCCGGATTGAAAGTGAATTTGGCGTAGGAACCACGTTTACAATTTCATTGCCGTATCATAAAAATGGGTCGGTGAGTAGTCGATAATATAAATTGCAAATTATAAAATTATGGAAGAAAAAGTAAAAATCTTCATGTGTGAAGACGATGAGAATCTGGGAATGTTGCTGCGGGAATACCTGCAGGCAAAAGGGTACGATGTTGATTTATTCCCTGATGGGGATGCCGGTTCAAAAGCTTTTCCCAAAGGACAGTATGACGCCTGTATCCTGGATGTTATGATGCCTAAAAAAGATGGATTTGCTCTTGCCCAGGAGATCCGGACGATCAATGCAGAAATACCGGTTGTTTTTCTGACTGCTAAAACAATGAAAGAAGATATTCTCGAAGGCTTCAAAATAGGAGCGGACGACTATCTGACCAAACCGTTTAGCATGGAAGAACTGCTGCTTCGTCTGGAAGCCATTCTGAGGCGGGTGAATGGAAAGAAAACAAAAGATGTCGCGTATTATAAAATCGGTAAATTCGGTTTTGATACACAAAAACAAACATTGTCCCTTGGCGAAGAAGTCTCAAAACTAACCACCAAAGAAAGTGAGTTGTTAGGCCTGTTGTGTTCGCATGTCAACGAAATTCTTGAACGTAATTATGCCTTGAAAACCATTTGGGGAAATGATAATTATTTCAATGCACGAAGCATGGATGTGTATATCACAAAATTACGTAAATTGTTGAAAGACGACCGGGAAATTGAAATCATCAATATCCATGGCAAAGGATATAAATTGATCGCCCCCGGAAATTTGGAATGATCCGCGCCGTCGGCCAATGGGCGACCATAATGTGTAATCGCAATGGGCGAATTGTCAAATGTACGGGCGACCCTTGTGGTCGCCCTATATTGAAACGCCCCGCAATAATGGTAACCGCAATGGCGACAATGTGTAACCGCAGAGGGCGACCACAAGGGTCGCCCCTACATTAAACACAATGAAATGAAAATCCTTGCGATATTTTTGTTTTTCTCGGCGCTTGCCCAGAATCTCTCTTGTCAGACATTTGATGAATGGGTAGATTTATCGTTTAACTATTTGGAAAACAATGATTTGCCTGCCGCCGAAAATGCTTTGGTTTCCGCCATGCGCAGGGAACCAGCGAATCCTTTGAATGTCATGTTGCTGACCAATTTGGGAACAATTCAGCGCCGTCAAAAAAAATACGACGATGCCTTGACCTCCTACACGGCGGCCATGGGGATCGCCCCGGAAAGCATGACCCTCCTCACCGCCAGGGCGGAATTATTTACGGAAATGAACCGGCCCGAAAATGCGCTGACCGATTATGCCGTCCTCCTTCGAATCCACAACGACAACGAAGACGCCCTGTATAAAAGAGGTTTGCTTTACCTCCAGGTGAGAAATTTTGAAGCGGCGCAGGCCGACTTCGAACGAATCTTGGAACTCAATCCGAAGACCTATTACGGACGCGCAGGCATCGCTTCGTTATGCAAATTGCGGGGCGAATACGAAGAATCCGAAAGAATCTATTATTACCTGATGGAAAAGTTTCCGGATCAGATCGATCTTTATGCCGGAAGAGCGGAATTATATATACTGATGAACCGGCCCGGACAGGCGATGTCGGACGTCAATAAAGCCATTCGTCTGCAAGGCGAAACCGCCCCCAATCCCTACCTGTATATAATAAGGAGTAGGATAAAAGAAATGCAGTTCGAGAAGAAAGGAGCGGAAGAAGACCGGGCGCTGGCGGAAAAATCAGGCTATTTTTATTGAGATCACATTCAAAACAGGAGTTTCCAGATTCAGATACTCACACTTGTCGGTTTTTTCATTTTCCAGTTCCAGAATAAGTCTGTATCTGTATTTTCCAGGGGATAAATCCAGGGGAACGGTTCCTGCCCAATAGTAATAAACAGGCGTATAATTTGAGCGGATTTTATCAGGCGCTCCGTAAATTCTCAAGTTTTCGCAGATTAGACTTGTTGACACATCCTGACTTTCCTTATCTGTGAACACAATGTTATTGATCCGGACAGACGGCGGCCAACTGCCATCCGGCTTTTTCTCGGAATCCATCGCATAAATGATCCAGTTTAGCGTTTGTCCCTGTTTACAGGTGGTTTGTAACCGGGAAGTGCCTTGTCCTGTACTCATAGGAGAATTGTCCATCATATAAATACATCCTTCCAAAGTTTTTAATGCGATTGCTTTCTGTACATCAACAAATGCGACTATGTTGAGTTGTACGGAATTAAATCCTTGTTTCAATAGCTCTTTTTTCATGACAGTTACTTTTTACCGGATTATTTTTTATTTCTATTCACAGACAAGATCAAGATGAAAGGAAAATTCCGTCTCTCTGTTCCCTACCCGGATCGAGAGCTTATATGAAAGTTGTTTAACCGGCTTTCTGATAAAAGTACCTGTCCAGTATATAATATCACTTTCTTTGTAATTATTTTGCTCAATTTTAAGGTATTTTTTATCAGCAACTACCTGTGAAATATGGACAAACGTTTCGGGTTCGATTGGCAGCACATTCCAGAGGAGCATGATTTCTTCATCCGGATTGAATATCAGTCTGGTCGTGAGTTTTTCCGTACCGTGGCCGAATGAACCGTTTGCTTTGTTATTATCATACAGATACAAATTTTTTTCTAAAGAATCATTCGACAAAACCCCGACCACGTCCACCATAACCATTATCGTGATTATTTTCCTTTTTTCCATACGTTTATTTTTTATTTTTCACACCAAAATTAAACAAGCGGAAGCAACCCTATCCCTACATTCGTAAAACCATTTCTTTGAGCTTCGTTTGTTATCTCGATTTTAGCTTCGTGAGTCATTTTTACCGGAATCCAACAATTTTTTTCCTTTGCATACAAAACAACATGCAAAGTATAGCTGAAAATACCCGTCTTATTGGTGTCGACTGTCGCGCTCCAATACCAGCCGTTTTTTAAACCAATAGGAGTTCCGTATTGGGCGGGAAAGATTACCCCTTCATCTACGGCTTGCCCGGTAATACCTGAGATCTGAGGGTATAGAAAACTGAGATTACTTATATCTCCCTCATCGTCGAACGGATTCCCGAACGTATCCAATGCTCCTCCCTCTATCCGTTCCGATCTTTTCAGGGCATAATTTCTTGGTAATGTCTGCGGCATGGAATTCAGACTGGATGTAAGCCAATTCAGTACAATATCGTAAGATTGAGAACCGTCACACCAATAGCCCCCTTTTACTACTGTGGTCAGCTGGGAGCTACCCGATCCTTGCGACCCTTTTCTTCTTAAATTATCCATCAGATAAATATTGCCTTCCAGTGAATTTACATTCAATGCGGCTATGATATCTACCAAGGCTATAATTGTAACTTGTTCATTCATGAGCTGTTTGTTCTTGATCTTGTTTGTTTTCTTCTTCTTCAGGAGGAATCCAACCCGGATAAGCCAGTGAAAGAGAGTCTATAGACAGGATACTGTTTATTCCCGTTCCCATTTGTAATTCCAACCGGTACCTGTATCTTCGTCCAATGTCCATTGCCGGCACAATACCTGTCCATGTTTTGAAATCGGAATCATCATCGGGCCGGTCATTTTCTACCTGCGTGGAATATTTTGCATCCTGGTTTTCTTCATCCTGGTTGTCTTTATCAGGGTTTTCTTTATCCTGGTTTTCTTCATCGGAGATAAACGAAATACCCTTGATTACTGCCGGCGTTTGCAGGTCGATCGGATAAATAATCCAATGAATAACTTGCCCCGGTATGCAGAAAGTGCACAATTCATTCGTTCCCTGATCCGGACTGCAGAATGGGCTGTCGTCCATCAGATAGATGCTGTCTTTCAGCGATTGCCCAGAAAGCGCTTTGACGGCGTCTACTGCTATATTTATATTGATTTGATACTGCATATTTTTCAGCATATTTTTTCCGGTTTATCAGATAATATCTTTCAATAAAGGGACTTTACCAAGTTCTGTCCTGAATATTTCCGGAGAAAATTTATCAACGAACCGGATTGCAAACCGATAACCTGATTTATCTAAATATTGGATATTGGCTTCTCCCGAATTAAAAACGGAAAGAGAATTGATCAATGCCTGTACAAAAATACTTTGGGAACCGTAGAATCCGAAACGGTATTCAACGGCACGGGTGGTTGCGATAGGATCATCGACAGAGACCAGCAATGTAAGTTGTTTCGTTTTCCGGTGGTTTACAAATTGTATCTCGTGTGCAATGGTTTTGATGTCGAAAAGCCCCAGATTGGTAAATTCATTACAGATAGACTCATATACCAGCGGAAGAGAATATTGAGTATCGCACAAATGAATTACGTCGCCACTGCGGCCTGAGAACTCAAATTGTTCTGTTTTCAAATCCTTGCGCTTGATATTGGGGCGACGAATCATCCGGTCTCCCAGCTTAAATCGTAACACCGGAGTCTCTGTTGCATGTAATCTTGTTACGACGAGTTCTCCTTCTTCTCCTTCTTTGACCCAGCGTCCGTCCGGATCCACAATTTCGATCAGGTGTAATCCCGGAACAGAGGCCAGGTAAGGAGTTTCTTCCGAAAGCTGTAAGCCGATCGCCTCCGCTTGAGTTGCCGCAAAATAGCTCAAAATAGCTAAATTCGGATACAAGGTTTTCAATTCGATTTGTTTCCGTTGCGGTAAGACGCCGCTACCATACATTGCTACACGGAAACTGTTCCGGGCTTCCTCATTCAGTCCCGCCCCTAATTCGATCAGGTAAGCAATACTTTGTGTGATACCCATGATTGCCTTAGGGCCTTCATAAGCCATTATCCGGTGATAAACGGATGCGGTAACCGGCCCCGCTCCGATATAGTTTACGCCCGGAACTTGTTGCAGTACTCCTCCAACCATAGTGCCACTACTCCACATCTGATAATCGGCCAGGGTAGTCATCAGCCACTTGGGAGCATCTCCCGCAAGATAATCTTTCAGCATACAATTGCCTATGAAATCTCCGGCTATCCGGTAAGTATCATGAAGTTCCTTTAATGAATAAACCGTTTCGGACGGGCATCCGCTGCTTGTTCCGCCACTCGCCACCAATTCGAATCCGCCGCAGGCGACAGGAACTACCATACCCGGCCTTGTACCGGTAAAAAAATCATGTATCGAATTTTTATCACAAACAGGTATTTGTTGCCATTCTTCGAATGACGCAGGCGCTTTTTTTAGTCCAGACCCTGTGATCCGATCCTTCCAGAGAGGATTCAGCAAGGCAATGTTTGTGAGTTGCTGTAACCTTCTTAATACCAATGCTCCCTGGATCTCAAAATCAAGCGATGCATATTTTTCCCCTAATCCTGCTTCGCAAGCTTTCATTTTATGGAAAAATGAGGGTAGTTCCTTCACCTCTTCAACAGACTTCGGTTTTACTTCGTTATCCGGAATAAGATGCTTTGCCGTTTCAGAGGCAGACATTGTTGAGAAAGACTTGGCTTCCATGTTTCTGTTCATTTAAAATTATGTTTGTATGTTCGTTGATTATCAATTGTCCGGCCTGCCTGATCTGTTCAAGAAGTAACCTGAAATGAGCCGATTTTATTTCGTGATTCATAAACACAGCTCTCAAAGCAGTTTCTCCATGAATATTGACTTTGGATATAAAAAACATTCCGTTCGAACGGATACGATTCCTGATCTGTATCTGAAAATCCGGAATAATATACTCCTGCATATTCTGTGGCTTGTAGCGGAAACAAAGAATATTACATTCCGGCTCATGAATGATTTCAAAATCCGGTTCTTCATTTAATAATTCGTAAGCATCCCGGCACAGGCGGCACAAATAGCCTATTTTTTCAGCAAATAAAGCCTTTCCGTGCATAGCCCATAACAACCACAGGTTCATGATCGAAGGCCGTTTGGTACATTCGAAATTCTTTTCTGCACCCTCATATTCGGAATAAATATCTGCATGATCTTCAAAGACATAACTAGCCTCCTGCTTGAATGCTCCATAACTTTTTTCCTTGTTTTTATAAAACAGGAGGGAACATGGAGCGGGTACAAACAGCATTTTATGGGCATCCCAAGTCAGGGAGTCTGCATTTTCTATTCCTTTCAACCGGTATCTGAATTTGTCTGATACGAGCAAACCGCCTCCATGCGCTCCATCTACATGTAGCCACATATCGTTCTTTTTTGCTATTCCGGATAATTCTTCGATTGGATCGAAAGCCCCCATAGACGTGGTTCCGGCGGATGCAACCAGGCAAAACACGTTCAATCCGCCGGCTCTCGCTTCATCCAGAATTGCCTGCACCTTTTCCGCTCGGATTTGTCCCGCCCGGTTTACAGGCAACCGTATGATCCGGCTTTCTCCTATCCCCAATATGCCCGCCGCTCTCGTTATACTATAATGTGCATCTTCACTTATGGCGATTGCAGGAATACCGTCCCGGACGCCGGCCGGCATCCCGTTCGACCATACTCCGGGAAGCTTGTCGTTCCGAGCTGCCAGTAATGCCGTTAAATTGGCTAAAGATCCGCCGGAGGTACTTACCATCGTAAACTGCTTGTCCTCAAAACCAATAAAACGGTTTAATTCGGTCGACATGATTTGTTCTGCTACATTCGGCAATTGTCCGGCTTCATAAAACGAAGCCGGTTGGTTCGATATTGAACTCACCAGATCAAAAATTCCCGCCAAAGGTACTACTCCCGAAAACTGCCGGCCCATATAACCGGTGGAATACACCGGTATCCCTGTACCAATATACAGGTCAAGGATCATTCTGAACCGTTTTTCATCAAAAGGAGCTATTGTATCGCTCTCTTTTGTCATCAGTTTTTTTGCCGCATCAATCAAGGATGGAGGATCAATCAGATTTAATCCCCTGACAGAAACGTCGTTCATATACGATTTCAGGTAGGCGACCGCTATTCCGGCATGTTCTCCGAATAACTCCGGGTCGAATATATTGGGGTCGAGGGATACTTCGCACCCCTCTGCTTTTTCATTTTCTGTTTTTCTCATTTTCGTTAGCGATTAAAACTTAACGCAAATGTACTCGTATTTTTAATAGATACACACTAAAATCCTCTGAAAAATTATTTTTATTTAAAAAACGACATATACCCCGCAACCGGACGCCGTGATCTTTAGGATTATTGCGTTCAGTTAGGCTGTTCCTCCTCAAAATCGTGAGTTTTGTACAAAAAACCCGGCGCTTGGTTGTGTTGTGGAAAAGAAAATAGTACAAAGAATTGTTGGCCGGAAAAAAGATTTTACCTTTGTGTTGCAGAAGTTACGTTATTGTGCGGATAACAAGAGATTTAAATGAAAAATTCAATTGTTTCTTCAATAAAAAAAACGGAAATAGTTGTTTTTTTGCCGCAAATTTCGTTTATTTGCGCCGTATTTTCGGATTCCTCCGAATAAATGTGATTTTTTGAGAATTTAAACTATAATTTTTTATTAATTTAACTTAGTATTTATGAAAAGAAAACTATTTACTTTGCTTGCCGCTTTCATGGCGCTGGCTACTTTTCAATCGAATGCTCAGACTGGTGGAGTGCAACCATACGATGGTGAATCTCTGTTCTACCTGAACGTTTGGTCTGCTAACAAAGAGGTTGTCAGACCGAGTGGGTTCATTGATAATTTTATCTCTCCTGTTCGCAATGAATCGGCAAAAGACTATCCTGTTAGTGCTGATCGTACTATTAATGGGGATGCAACTGCCTTGCAGGCCATGAAGTATGTGTTTAACCGTACTTTTGACAAATGGGAATTGACTAACAACAATCGTATTGGTACTGTTGGCGATGTGGAAACTTATTTCACTTTGACCGCCAATACAGGAGACTTGACGAATACCTTTGCCATCAGATCCGCTTCTCCTACCGCTAAAGGAGATCGAATTTTCTTTAAAGGATCCAATGGTACAGAATACAAAGATTTTGTATTCCTCCGTTTTTTACAAAAAAATACTCAGGATGCTCTTTCTTATGAATATGATGGCGACAACAGTGTCAAACCCAACACAGACATAAACGAAAAAGACTCGGTTGGTATGGTGCCTTGGTCAGTGAGATATGCTTCTCCTGCAGAAGGAGGTTATCTGGCAGCAAATATTTTTACAGGAAGAAATAACGGTGGTACTAACGACCGCTCTCTTTATGTAGTTGCTTACGATACTACTTCGAATACCAATGGCGCTCCTAACAACAGGTACGCTATTTATTCTATGGACGAAGTGCGTAACAACTGGAGAGATTATCGTACTAATGCCTCTTTAAAGCGTATTGTTCCTGTTTGGGTAAAAGCAGAGCAGGTTGGCGGTCGTTGGGCTAATGTTACCGACTTCCCTGATGAATTTGTTCAATTCAGAGAACAAGGCGCAAACAATTTGCTCTCTATAAAGAGCGGAAACACTACTAAAAATACTTTCAGCGTTACTAGAGTTGATGAGTTGAATTTCGGTACATTTGGTAGCGTGGCAGCTAACACCGAGATACCACCTGCTTCTATTTCCGACGTTGCCGGAGCTTCTAATGCTGTAGCAGGTAGTGCTCCTGTTGGTGATGTATCCAGGTTGTATAAAGCACCGTCTTCTACTGACTATGTACTTCAGTATTTCACTATTTCGGATCCTTGCGACGGTAAAGTTGTGAGAGTCGTCAGAGATCCGGCTTACAAAGAGGCATTGCTGACCGGAGAAGGACAATTTGGCAACAAATTGGAATTACGTGCTCCAGGCGAAGGTTTTACTGAAGCTAATGGTCTTAATGGCGCTATTGCATATGAAAGAGATCGTGCTCAACGCTTTGCTATCTGGATCAATGAAAACGGTAACATGGAATTGTATCCTTTGAATTCCTGGACCTATATAACTACAGAAGGCAAATATAAGACGAATAATCCTACATCTCCAGGTTATAACTATGCTGTCTGGATGGATAAACCGAAAGCTTCAACTGCAGATAATGGAAAAGATAATTTCAATACCTCATTTAAAATCGGTCAAGCGAACGGTACTCCGTGTACAGGCCCGGTTGTTGGAAGCAGTACTGGTTATTCAAACCTCGAATTGCGTCCTGAAAAGGCTAATCTGATCAACCAAATTGATAAGAATAAATATTATTTCCTTCAGGTTACTGGCAGAAACGTTTCAGGATCTAACGGAGGTGTTTACACTAGCGCTTCAGCCTTTAGAAGCGACTATAAGAACGAAACGTTTGTACTGGATTTGGTAAATGACAATGGTCATAAACGTGTTGCTTTGACTCCAATGGAAAAGATTCGTTATGCAGGCGCTGCTGACGGACGTTATTTCGATACTCCTTACGACTCTATCAACATGAGCGCGCACTGGAGGTTCGAAGCCATTAAAGAAGGTGATAAGGTTGTTGGTTATAACATTATCAACGAGTTGAACGATACGCTCAAATACGATTATGATAATCTAATTAATGTAGACGTCGCTAAAAATGCTTATATTGCAGAAAAACCGACTGTGACTGGAGAATACAGAACGGATCTGTGGCAAACCGTTCATTTGAATTGTTACGAAGGATCTTTCAAATTGAGGAATATGGGTGGCGCTCTTTCCGAAAGCGAAAGACCACGGCTTGCTAATCCATACCTTGATACGCTTGCTTTAGGTGTAGTAGATGCCAATACTAATTCTTATTGGTATGCAAGCACCAGAGGTCGTCAGGCTACAGGAACTACCAATGAAAAAAGCTATTTGCAGAAAGATGTTCATTTGCATGGAAATAGCGCCAGTGCAGGTTTGAAATTCACTTTGAGAGCTATTGATTACGAAAAATCAACTCATTCCGACAGTGGTTACGAACCGGCTGAGGATTCATTGTGTACTTATCTGTACAAACAAGGAAACTACGATATCGTAGAAGCTTTGTCGCTCAACTTGCGCGTAGATGTTGGTAACGGTATTGATCCGACTTTTGGTAAGAACGTTGCTAAAATGAACGTGAAAAGCGCTGGTGAACCATGGTTGTTCGTAGAACCGGTTTATAACGCAGAAAACAATGCTTTGTCTCAATATCAATACTTGATTCCTCCTACTTATACTGAAAGCAGTACAGTATATCCGAACGTCGATTACATGTTCACCCCGGAACAAATCAAAGGATTGAAAACGTATGCGGATTATTTGGATTATGCTCCACTGACCGAATTCCTGAAATCGGAAGGTCTTACTTTGGACTCTTATAAATGGCATTATATCAAGAATGCTCAAGGCGATTACCTGGTATACGATACGATTAACACAACTACTGGCGTTATTACACAGCAGTTCGGTTTGAAGTTTGCGAAAGTGGATCGTAACAATGCGACTCCGTTCCGTTTCTATCAACCGTTGGTGGGTGACAAGCAAAATGAAAACTTTATCCTGGAATTCCGTGTGAATAAACATGATTATGCGATCAATCGCGTTGGAGCAACTCCCACAATCAGCTATCTCTGGGATAATGAATATGCAACGGATAACTATGGTATTAACTCGTTGTTGTTCCCAGGTCAGACCAGCGCTACTGATGCAGCATGGTTGAGTGGTGGTGGATACGTTCTGAACGCGATAGTGACAACGTTGAGTGATATTTTGGCTGGTAATATCAATTCCGTGGCTCCTGCCGACCTTTTGTCTCTTTTGCAATATATACAACAAGAGCACGTTGCCAGGACTAAGTTTGCTATCATAGCCTCAGGTTCAGACTTGTTGTTGTCATCTTGGAATGATGGTCATCATAATAACTCCTCAGTTCAAGCGGCTACCCGCTTCAAATTCAGTGGTCCTGATATGTCGGATTGTCCTCGTGACTATGTTGATTCAAAATATCTGATCGACAATCAGTTCTATGCAAATCCAACTGTAAAAGCTAACAAGCAAAATACAGAAGCCAATCCATCTACGGATACGGATAAATTCTTAGGAAAGAGAGCTGATAATAATTATGCAAATAATAATGATTTATCTGCATCGAATCTGTTGATCACTTTGGCTGATACGTTAAAAGCTTATACTGCCGGTGACCAATATAACTATGGTGGCAGTATTGGCAATCAGGATCCTAATCGGGCGACTCCTGCGTTCAGTGGAGACAGAAAGGGTTATATCAGTTCGTTAAGACAAGGATATTCCTGGGTTAGTAGTGCTCTAGTGGTTAACGACGATGCTGCTAGGTACGACAGATATCGTCACTATCAAAACACAACAGATGTTGAGTTGTATTATATTCAAAATGTAGCTAATCCTAAATTGTATTTGACAGTTGATACTTCTTCAGTGTACTCTCAAACAATGATGTCTACATTGAATGGTGTGAGTGGTGTGAAATTGATTTGGAAAGAGAGATTTACCACTACCTCTCAGAATACAACTACTGTAGGCGAGACTGCCGACTACCGTCCATTGCAAATGTTTGCTATCTACGGATGTAAGAACGGTCAGGCTCCTTATGGAAACTTCATTTTGATTCCTGCCGCTTCTTGGGAAGTTAATTATACAGCTCCACAAAAGCAAACTCAGATTTTGGCTAACGCTAATATCGGTGACGGAACTATAACCAACGAGTTCAGAATCAGTGACGTATTTATCAGTGATGTTGCGGGTAGCAATTATTCAATTGTAATGCCTTCTTCTGAAAATGCTCCTCAAGGTGTAACTCCAACTGAATACAAGTTCACCAGTGATCCTTACTTTACAGGAGATTTCTGTCACCACAACTTTGTTCAAAGTAGTGCTGTTGGAGATGAAAAAGTTGTTGTAGGAAACTTTGTACATTCTTTTACTCCTACTGCTACTACTATTACAGCAGCGAAAGATTATTATGATCCTTCAATGCATTGGGAAGTGAAAAAGGTAGACGGTTCCAATAACTTGTATACTCTCACTCCTGAAAGCGACAAATGGGATGGCTACGGTGAAAAAGTTTCTGAAAGAACTCAATTGTTGGATAAATACTATTTCGTCAAAGTAAATGACAGTATCAGTGAGTACGGAGGTAAGATTGAAACATTCAATGCTATTCCTCAGTATAAACCATTGAATCTTGTCAAATTGACGATTACTTGTATTACTGAAAAAGAAGGAGATGCTTGTGTTTCTAGATTCAAGAAATTCGAACAGGACGACTTGTTGTTGGATTGGGGTATTCTTGAATCTGTCCTCACAGACCGTTATATCTACAGTAGAGGAAAAGCCGATGGTTCAGGTTATTCAGGTGAACGGGCAGATGCTTTCTTAGGTCAGGCTGGCGGTGTTGACGGATCAGACAAAGTTCAGTACTTGCGTATCCGTGAATCTAACTATATAGATATAGATAATGGACAGGATATTACTAAACACCACGGTGTACCTTACTATAATATCATTCATGTTGTAGTAGATCCGGAAACTAAGCTGGAAAAAGAGTATTATCTTGAAATAAAAGAAGGTACCGTTCAGTTCAGAGCATTGACAGAACAAGAAGTGAAATTTATAACTAACTTCGAACAATATCCTGATGAAGCGGCATCGCTTAAATTCTGCTTCCCATATAAGCCTGTTGTGAAAGACGATGTAGAGAATGATTCAACAACTATCGGAGACAAGGCGTATGTTAATATTGCTATCCGTACCATGCCGCAACACAATCAGGTTTATTGGTTAGCCGTAAATTCTGCTGCTTCAAATACAACAAAAGCTGTTAAGACTGCTGACGACGCTGATGTATTCATCTTCGGTCCTAACATTGATGGTGATGAAGAATGGATTGGCGATGCTTCTAAAGAAGGTTGGTTGAAAGACTTCAGCCGTCCAAGTGTTTACGTTGTTGAACCAAGTGGTGCAGAAGGCGTAAATTATGGATTGTTGTCATTCGCTTCCGATGTTCAACCGGACATCAACGATGGTAAATTCGCATTTACTATGGTTTATGATACGATTGTGAACAAGTATGCTAAGACTAAAGTTTGGTTCTATACTATTCAGGATCAAGCCGGTAACTATTTGACTTATGCTCCGGAAACATTAGGTAGCAGCTACCATTACGGTGACTATACTTATGCTTATTTCACTACCAAGTTGGATGGCGAAGGCTCTAATATTAACGGAACTTACAAACAAACATTCGGTTTGCAAATCAACAAAGCCGGCGCTACTTCAGGACATGGATTCCCATTCTGGGTTGTAGCTCAAGTTCTGTCAGGAGAATATAAATACTTAGGTCAATACAATAACCGTATGGTATTTATTCCATCAACATCTGCCAGCAAGGCTGTAGCTCAATCAAAAGCTATGACATTCGAAATTGGTAAAGTTGACAGTGGTAACTTCACAGGCAAACCCAATGTAGATGGCGACGGAGTTGTGATTTATGGAGTAGAAGGCGCAGTAAAAGTAGCTAATGCTACAGGCGCAATCGAACTTTATACAATCGACGGACGTCAGTTCAAATCAGTAGTTGCTGCTGGTGGCGAACAAACAATTTCTGCTCCTCGTGGTGTAGTAATCGTTAAGGTTGCCGGAAAAGCTACAAAAGTTGTTGTTAAGTAATTAACAAAAACTGAATATATTAAAAAGGGCGCTGAAAGGCGCCCTTTTTTTTGGAGAAATCCAAATGCCTATCTGTTGCCCGGCAGGCAATCCGTAAGTTTCTATCCGGTTTTGTGCCAGGGTCAACGCACGAAAAACCTCTACCCAATTGCCCAAAGGTAGGGTATCCATATCAATAGAAGGCGCGTAGAAAAGGCGCGTAGCGCCAAAATCTTTGTAGCCATGTGCGTGAGCGCATGGTAACGACATACCCCCTGCCCCCTGAGCGGCGTAGCCGCGACATACCGCCTTTTTTCGTGCGTTTGCCTTGATTTTATGCCAAATCTTTCGCTTTTTGGGAAAATAGTTGGATGGAAGTTTGAATAATAATGAAAACATTATTATCTTTGTATCATAAAATGATATTCAACATGTTGAGTAAAGAAGAAAAAAAAGAAAAGAAACACCTTGAGAAAGAACTTTTATTCTTCCTTTCTTATTATAGGGAGGTTACTTCAAGATCTGAGAGAATAAAAACCTATTTTGACGAACAAATAGAGATTATCACAGAAAAGCTTAAAGAAATTGGATGTTAAACAAATCCCTCTCCCTTTCAGGAGAGAGTAAAAAAAAACAGTTATGATAGATAAAATTAATCGGTTAAAAGAAACGTTCTGTAAAGCAAAAAGCGATAAAGAGCGTGATGTGATTGATATTCAAATGAAAGAATTAATTGATCAGGATTCCGAAAAATTTGCCGAAGCAATGCTTGAATCGGCAAAAGAAACTGCCGAACGAGCCACTCAACTGGCCATGAAGCAAAAAATGAAAGATATTATCCCTGCCGTATCATGGGTATATATTGCAAAAAACTACTTCAATAAAACCGACGCCTGGTTATACCAGCGCATCAATGGAAATATTGTAAACGGCAAACCGGCTGCTTTTACTCCCCAAGAAATGGAAACCATGCGTTTTGCCCTTAGCGACTTGTCGAATAAATTAGGATCGTTAAGCGCTTCTTTATAGTTGCTTTCTGTGCCGTTAGGCACAAAATGTTAGTAAGAAAATAAAACACGACATCTTAGTACGATTTTTATTTCTCGAAATTAATTCGTATCTTTATAAACTATTTTAATCAAAATCATATTTTAATGGAAAATTTTACGCATCGTTCGAAATACCTGAATCCGTTAACGGATTTTGGATTTCACAAATTGTTTGGAACAGAGGCCTACAAAGAGTTATTAATTGATTTTCTGAACGAAGTCATTCAGGAAGAGGGAGAAATCACCGGGTTGGAATATCTTCCCGAGTCGCATTGGGGGCCGAAAAAAGAAGACCGGAGCGCGGTGTTTGATATTTACTG
>JAIRZF010000131.1 GCA_031267385.1 Dysgonamonadaceae bacterium
GCGACCGGATAATTGTGGCAACGGATGCGGGAAGGGAAGGATGTCTGATATTCAGATACATATACAGTCATCTGAACTGCCAAAAGCCTTTTGACCGCCTTTGGATAAGCAGTTTAACGTAAAAAGCCATTAAGGACGGCTTGCAAAATCTGAAACCGGGCAGCGATTACGACAACCTTTATTATGCTGCCAAATCCCGAAGCGAAGCCGATTGGCTTGTCGGTTATCCCAGATAAAATATTATCCGAGTAAATGCATATAAAATGACATTAATCAGAGATGTTTCAGAAAAGTTTCCTCGGATAACAATTTCTATATTTTTCTTTTTCCAGCGTACTTTTGTGGTTGAGTATAAATTTAAAATTGAAAAATATGGAAATGAACAGTATTTGTTTCAAAGAAACAAGAAAGAAATTTGAAGAGTTTCTCTTTGCTTTAGGACATAGCAAAGGAACTATGGAAACCTATCAATGGATGCTCTCCCGATTAGAGAGATTCATGGTTGAAAAAGGCTTTCTTCTCTATTCTCCTGAAGTTGGAATGGCTTTTTGTGAGAAAGAGTCGAGCTTTACTACTACTTCTATACGTCATTTAAATAGGGCAAAACTTACCACTCGGCGTTTAAATGATTTTCTTAATGGGAAATTCAACCTGTTATCAACAAAAAAGAATCCGGTTCCAGATTGCCACATCGAACATTTTCAAAATTTTCTTGAAAATCTCCGGTTGAAGGGACTGCGGGGATCTTCTATTCAAGGACATTATTACAGTGGCGTTAAGATGCTGCGTGCTTTTTATTTGCACAAAGTTTACGACCTTTCAAAAATCCAACCGCAGGAAATTTATGATGTATTTACGGAAAGTAATGACAAAAGAAACATCGGTAGTACATTAAGGAGTTTT
The DNA here is from genome assembly GCA_031267385.1 of Dysgonamonadaceae bacterium. Taxonomy (GTDB): domain Bacteria; phylum Bacteroidota; class Bacteroidia; order Bacteroidales; family Azobacteroidaceae; genus BNXB01. Next base: position 904 of record JAIRZF010000131.1, read on the forward strand.
TTGCGGTATCTTTTTAAATCGGGTGTTCTCACTCATGATTTTTCAGGGTTTGTTCCGGCGGTACGCGGCAATAAACCTGTTCCGTCCGTCTATACAAAAGAAGAAATACAGCGGTTATTGTCGAGTATCGACACAAATTGCAATTCGGGAAAGCGGAATTATGCAATCATACTTTTAGCGTTAAGGCTTGGAATACGTTCCGGAGATATAGTCAATCTGAAAATATCGGATATTGATTTCCGTTCGAACATGATAGAATTTGTTCAAAAAAAGACTTGCGTTCCGCAACGGCTCGAATTATTGCCGGAACTGAAAGAAGCCATCTGCAAATATTTGTCCGGGGGCAGACCGGATACGGAACATCCGAATCTTTTTATATCCGTACGTCCGCCTTTCAGACCGATAAGCGTCATGGCTGTCACAAGTCTTATGCTTTGTTATATGAAAAGAAGCGATATTGTTACCGGACACAAGAAACGCGGAGGGCATGCGCTAAGAATGACTTTAGCCAGTGAACTGGTATCGGAAAAAGTACCTTACGATGTGGTGAGAAAGATTTTGGGACATGAAGACACAAAATCCATGAAGCATTATGTGAAGTTCGACGTCGGGATGTTACGTTCCTGCGCTCTTGAAATTCCTCCGCTTGGAGGACTGTATGCCGAATATGTAAACAATCGCAAGGGAGGGCGTGAAAAATGAAATATGTGTTTACAGGTATACTGGCTACGGAAATGAGCAATTATCTTGAATTGCTCCGTGCGGCAGGCAGATATATTGATAAAATCAAAAGTTCGCTGAAAAGTTTGGATTGTTATTTGAAAAAACATAACTGTGGAGATAAAGTTTTGACGGAAAACATTTTATCCTCATGGATGGCGAGTAAACAAGTGAAAATCGTCACAAAAGCAGGTATGCTTTCCGATGTGAAAGGTTTTGCGCGCTATCTTTCCTCTCTCGGTATCGAAGCCGGCCTTCCGGAATTTCCCATTGTAAATTCCGATTATGTACCATACGTATTCTCCCGGGAAGAATTTATGAAGATGGCATCCGTCGCGGATAACTTCGGCTTTGGAACGATAAGACCCATACGTGCAGCTAAAGTCTTTCCCGTCCTGCTCCGAATCCTTTACGGTTGCGGATTGCGGTTGGGGGAAGGACTGTCTTTGAGGTGGGAGGATATAGACATTGAAAACGGCATTATCTTTATACGAAAAGGTAAAAACATGAAGCAAAGACTTGTTCCCATGAGCAACTCCCTGACACAATTGCTTGTACAATATAAAGAAAAAGTACGGTATGAGAATATTTGCAACGATTATCTTTTCGAAAGTAATTATGCCTATGGCAAACCTTTAAAAAACAACTCATTTTATGAGTGGTTTATCAAAGTGTTGAAAAAGTCGGATATACGTTATGCAAAACAGACCCGGACAGAGAGAGGTCCATGTCCGCACTGTTTAAGGCATACGTTTGTGTTACATTCATTTTTGAAATCGGAAAGTGAAGGACGTAAATTTGAAGATACGTCCGCATTTTTGTCAGCTTATCTGGGGCATGACAGTACAAAAGACACAGACAAATACCTTCGTGCAAGTCATGCGGTTTATACGGATTCACACCGGAGAGTTAACGATTATATCGGCAGCCTGATCCCTGATATATATTTTGATGAAGATGAAAACGAATGAATTAATCCCTGTTTTGTCCGGTTACCTGTACACTTATTTGCCGGACGTTAAAGGTGTGAGTAAAAATACAATCACATCATATCAATATGCTTTCCAGTTGTTATTTGAATTTATGAATGAAGTAAAAGGTGTACCTCCGGGAAAAGTCACATTTTCCGGTCTTACGAATGGAATTGTTTTGGAATATCTTACATGGCTCGAATCCGTTCGGGGATGTTCTGCAATGACCAGAAACCATCGGAGAACAGCCATTGTTTCATTTGCAAAATATGCTGCAGGGAAAGCATTTAA
>JAIRZF010000195.1 GCA_031267385.1 Dysgonamonadaceae bacterium
TTAACATAAAAATATTTTTACCTATAAAAAAGTTTACCAAACTTTAATTCGGATTTCCCGCATCTATTTCCATACACATCCTGCCATTATGATACGGACATTTCCAAAATCCGGCTTTATCTTCCGAAAAATTTCGATCACCGTGTACGCACACGCTCTAATGCCATTCTTAGGGATTGACTAAATAGAGATATGTCATTTGCAGATCCTACGGAATAAAATTAATTCCGCAACTTTTATGACAATTTTTGTTTTTTGTTGAGGCAAATGTATAAAAAATTGCGGCATGAAACAAAATTTCTTTCAGAAATGATGTTTTTAGAGAATTTATATCACAATTTTTAATTTTAAAATTATCTTTGTCATGAAAATTACATTACAAAAAGAATCAAATCACTTCTCAATTTAAATGTCATGAATCCCTTTTTGCTATTTGAATGGAAATTAATAATTCGGAATAAAAGATTGAGACAAATATTAATTCTGATTGTCCCCTCAATCCTTATCTTCTATTTGATGATTTTAGGTTCTAATTTCGTTTTTTTTGGTTATTTTATTTGGAGAATCTTGTTCTTGATTGCGCTACTTGCATTACCCGGGACATTTTACGCTCCATTGTGTCTTACTTCAAATGCTTCTTTTGTTGAAAAATTACTAACAACAAATCCCAAAGCTCTTTTTTACAGTTTACAGGCAAAGTATTATTTATACTGTATATTCTCTTTAATCATGTTACTTAGTATTTTGCCAAGTATATTTATTGGTGTTAAAATTATTGAGATAATATCATCTTTTTTATTTTCAATTGGGTTTATGCATTTTCTCTTATTCCATTGCTCCCTTTTAAGCTACCAACCATTAGATATTAAATCCACAAGTTTTTATAATTTACAGGGACTCACCTTTTTAAATCAATTCATTCCAATTTTGTTTTTTACTTTTATTTTAGGTTTTATTGCATTAATGAATTGGTTTTTTGACGAAAAAATTACTTTGATCATAATCTCGACTATCGGAATTATTTTTATCTCAATGCATAAATTATGGTTACGTACTATTTGTTCTCATTTTGAAAAGACGAAATACCGTAGAATTGAATGTTTTAGAGAAAAATAATTATTGACTCAAAACCGCCTTACGGATTTTCAACAACTTCACCAATAACGGTTCCAGCAGATCGAGCCGCAACATATTATCGCCATCCGATTTTGCTTCAGGCGGATTCGGATGCGTTTCTATGAACAAGCCATCCACACCCACAGCGACAGCAGCTTTTGCCACTGTTTCAATCAATTGAGGCAAACCACCGGTTACTCCCGATATTTGATTAGGCTGTTGAAGCGAATGTGTGATATCCATCACCACAGGAAAACCGAAAGATTGCATTTCAGGAATTCCACGATAATCGACTATCAGATCGGTATAACCGAATGTCGTTCCCCGTTCCGTGATCATTGCATTGGGATTACCGGCATCCATGACCTTTTGAACTGCGAATTTCATGGCGCCGGGGGATAAAAACTGTCCTTTCTTTACATTCACTATTTTTCCTGTCCGGGCGGCAGCAACAAGCAGATCCGTCTGGCGACAAAGAAAAGCCGGTATTTGCAATACATCGACATATTCCGCAGCACGGGCGGCATCCATAGTTTCATGAATATCCGTAACAACCGGAATATGAAATGTTTCCCGGACTTTCCCCAGTATTTTTAAAGCTTTATCGTCTCCGATCCCCGTAAATGAATCTATTTTGGAACGATTTGCTTTTTTATACGATCCTTTGAAAACATACGGAATTCCAAGCCTGGACGTCATTTCCGTAATTTTTTCCGCAATATTCATTGCCATTTCTTCACTTTCAATAGCGCATGGTCCGGCCAGTAAAAAAAAGGCATTTGAGGCGTTATTTTTAAAATAATCCAACGTCATTACATTAAGTCTTAAAAAATTTGTACAAAGTTATTGTTTTTATTGTTATTTTCGTGCCGAATTTGAGATGTTTCGCATAGATTGCACAGATTGTATTCCGTTTCATAGAAAAAATGACTTGCTTTCGTTTATGCAACCCGTGTGAAACAAAATTATTATAAATCTTCAAATAATTTGAACGAAAAATGAGAAAATGGCGTGTTGAAGACTCTGAAGAACTGTACAACATTCGTGGTTGGGGTTTGGATTATTTTTCCGTAAATGAAAAAGGGCATATTGTAGTAACTCCAAAAAAAGGCGGAGCTGTAGTGGATCTGAAAGACCTGATGGATGAACTGGTACTACGTGATGTCTCTGCCCCTTTATTGGTGCGGTTTTCCGACATTCTGGACAATCGTATTGAAAAAATATCGAACTGTTTCAAAACGGCTGCGGAAGAGTATAAATACAACGCTCAGAACTTCATCATTTACCCCATCAAAGTAAATCAGATGCGTCAGGTGGTGGAAGAGATTGTGAGCCATGGCAAAAAATTCAATATAGGTCTGGAAGCCGGTTCCAAACCGGAATTGCATGCTGTTTTAGCGATTAACACCAGTGACGATTCGTTGATTATTTGTAACGGTTATAAAGACGAAGCATATGTCCAACTGGCTTTACTCGCTCAAAAAATGGGTAAACGGATTTTCCTTGTGGTGGAAAAACTGAATGAACTCAAACTGATTGCCGAATTATCAAAAAAACACAAGATCAAACCCAACCTGGGTATCAGAATTAAATTAGCCAGTTCCGGGAGCGGGAAATGGGAAGAATCCGGTGGCGACGTCAGCAAATTCGGATTATCATCAAGCGAATTGTTGGAAGCATTGGATTTTCTTGAAAAAAACAAGATGGAAGATTGCCTGAAACTGATACATTTTCATATCGGCAGTCAGGTAACAAAAATACGCCGCATAAAAAATGCACTACGGGAAGCTTCCCAATTCTATGTCCAACTGCGTAATATGGGATACAATGTTGAATTCGTCGATATTGGCGGCGGTTTGGGCGTAGATTACGACGGCACACGCTCTTCCGGAAGTGAAAGCAGTATGAACTATTCTATTCAGGAATATGTGAATGACTCCATTTCTACCCTGGTGGACGTATGTACCAAGAACGAAATACCACAACCCAATATCATTACAGAATCCGGACGTTCTTTAACAGCTCATCATTCCGTACTTATTTTTGAAGTTCTGGAAACGGCAACCTTACCGGAATGGTATGAAGAAGACGACTTACCGGAAGATGCACATGAGTTGGTTGTCGAATTATATAAACTCTGGGATGAAATGAATCAGCCGCGTCTGATCGAGACCTGGCACGATGCTCAACAAATCAGGGAAGAAGCGTTGGACTTATTCAGTCTGGGTCACCTGAACCTGACCACCCGGGCGCAAGTCGAACGCCTTTATTGGTCTATTGCGCGGGAAGTTTATAAAATGGCTTATGAAATGAAACACGCGCCGGAAGAGCTCAGAAAGATATCTAAAATGCTTCCGGACAAGTATTTTTGCAACTTTTCTTTATTCCAATCTTTACCCGATTCCTGGGCGATTGACCAGGTATTCCCCATCGTTCCTATTTCACGTTTGGACGAAAAACCGACGCATACGGCGACATTACAGGACATAACCTGTGATTCCGACGGTAAAATAGATAATTTCATCAACATGAAGAATTACACTTACCACTTGCCTGTCCATACGATCAAAAATAAAGAAACATATTACATCGGCGTTTTTCTTGTAGGCGCTTACCAGGAGATACTCGGTGACCTGCACAATTTATTCGGCGATACCAATGCAGTACACGTTTCAGTCAATAAAGACAATTATGAAATAGAACAAATTATTGATGGTGAGACAATTGCAGATGTATTGGACTATGTCCAGTATAATCCTAAAAAATTGGTACGCACAGTCGAATCCTGGGTTACATCTTCCATGAAAGCCGGGAAAATCTCAGTCGAAGAAGGGCGTGAATTTTTATCAAACTACAGATCGGGACTTTACGGATATACCTATTTGGAATAATTCCGGAAAATAAGTTTTCATCCTTAAAAATATTTATCTTATTTTTGCAACTATATTCTAATTAACAATTTTCTCCCGACATGAAAATTATATCATACAATCTGAATGGGATCCGGTCTGCAAGTAGTAAAGGTCTTATGGACTGGCTAAAAACAGAAGATCCGGATCTGTTTTGCGTACAGGAAACCAAAGCGCAGCCCGATCAAATAAACATTCTGGATTTCAACGAATCAGGCTACCGGTCTTGTTTGATCAACTCCGCCCGGAAAAAAGGGTACAGCGGAGTTGCCATTTTCAGTAAAAAAACGCCCGATCATTATACTATCGGCATCGGAAATCCGTTTTTTGATGCAGAAGGACGAGTCATACGGGCAGATTTCGGCGATATTACAGTTGTTTGCGTATATATCCCTTCCGGGTCTTCGGGAGACGAGCGTCAGGTTTTGAAGATGGAATTTCTGGCTCTGTTCACACATTATTTGCAGGAACTCCGGAAAACACGTCCGAACCTGGTCATCTGTGGAGATTATAACATTTGTCATAAACCGATTGACATCAATCATCCGGAACGTCACACCAAAGTGTCCGGTTTCCTGCCCGAAGAACGGGAATGGTTTGATCAATTCATTGATTCGGGTTATGTCGACAGTTTCCGTGAATTTAATAAAGAAGCCAATCAATACAGTTGGTGGAGTTTCCGGGCAGGTTCAAGAGAGAAAAACCTGGGATGGCGGATTGATTATCATATAGTAACAGAAGCTCTGAAATCAAGGATAAAATCGGCCTGCATCAAGCCGGAAGCGAAACATTCGGATCATTGCCCGGTGTGTATTGAAGTTGAATGACATGCAAAATTCATACGAATCGAAACAAAAGTTCAAGTATTTTTTCTTTGTTACTGCTATCCTGATAGCAATAACATCTATATTGGTGACCAATAGTCTGGTCAAAAAACTGGCTCAGGAGGAACACAAAAAAGTAGCGATATGGGCTGAAGCCATCAAATTATTCGCCAAACAAACTACCGGTACCGAACCTCAGACCAACCTGGACGAGAATGCGTTCAATGAATACGATAAATTTGTGCTGCATATTCTTGAAGACAACACCACGATCCCTCTTTTGCTGGTGGATTCCGACGGCAATTCCGTGAGCTCTCCAATGAATATAGATTCTGCAAGACTTGATAATCCGGAATCCATCAAAAAATTAATAAAAAAATTCAGCGAAAAAAATACTCCCATTAAAATCGACACGGGAGAAGGGATGGTACAGTCTATTTATTACGATGAATCTACCGTATTGAAACAGTTGAAAATCTTTCCATACGTTCAACTCAGTGTTGTTACTATCTTCATAATCGTGTCATTTCTGGCGCTGACAAGTTCAAAAAAGGCGGAACAAAACAAAATATGGGTAGGATTATCCAAAGAAACCGCACACCAGTTGGGCACTCCTATCTCATCATTAATGGCTTGGATCGAATATCTGAAAACCAAGAATCCGGACGTTCAATTCCTGGATGAGATGGACAAGGATGTGCACCGGTTGAAAATCATTGCCGAACGGTTTTCTAAGATCGGATCAAACCCGGCCCCTATACCAATGGATCTGGATGCCGCATTGAAACAGATCATTGATTATATGGGGAAACGTATTTCTTCCAAAGTATCCGTTAATTATCATCCGGCAAAAGAGCCGGTACATGTCGTGATGAATGATTCCCTGTTCGGATGGGTAATCGAAAATCTCATTAAAAACGCGGTAGATGCAATGGACGGAAAAGGGAAAATAGACATCGTAGTAACAGATTCCGGTACAAAAGTAAAAATAGATGTTTCCGACACCGGAAAAGGAATTCCAAAATCAAAACACGAAGCGATTTTCCATCCCGGCTATACCACAAAGACAAGAGGATGGGGTTTGGGACTCTCACTCGTCAAGAGAATTGTCGAATCATACCAAAAAGGAAAAATATACGTTTCCAATTCCGAAATAAACAAAGGAACGACTTTCCGCATCGAATTATCGAAGGCGTGAAGACCCTCAGACCCAAAAATATTACCTGAAATTTCATTATTCCATTATTTATACATACCTTTGCGGAGTTTTTATAAAAATTCAGTTCTGTGGGAAAGTTTGATCCGTATAAAGTAGACTTAAAAAACATGGACAAAGATGTTCAGGAATATGAGTATCTATTGGACAATAAGTTTTTTGGTGATATTGGCGGCGACGACATCCAAAAAGGCAAGGTAAACGTCAGGCTGACGGTAAAAAAAACGGTCGGCGTTTATGAGTTGGGCTTCGCAATAGATGGAACGATTATCATCCCTTGTGACAGGTGTTTGGATGACATGGAATTTCCTGTAGCTACTACAAGCCGCCTGGTCGTCAAATTAGGGAAAGATTATTCCGAAGAAAGTGACGAAATCGTAGTAATCCCCGAATCCGAAGGAGTTATTAATCTGGCGTGGTTCGTTTACGAGTTTGTTGTGTTGACTATTCCGATCAAGCACATACATACCCCTGGAAAATGCAATAAATCCATGACTTCTACGTTGAGAAAACATGCTCCTAAAGGAATGGAAGATGAGTTTGGAAGTGAAAGCGATGTCGGCGACATTATTATTACCGACAGTGACGCTAACGATAACGAAGATGTTATTGATCACCGTTGGGATGCACTGAAGAACTTCAAAGAAGAAAATGATAATAATTAAAATATAAACAAATGGCACATCCTAAACGAAGAACCGGACAAGCAAGAAAGGGAAAAAGAAGAACGCATGACAAAGCATTAATGCCTACAATGGCAGTGTGCCCGAATTGCGGCGCGTGGCATATTTATCACACCGTTTGTGGTGAATGTGGTTACTACAGAGGGAAGTTAGCAATCGAGAAAGCTGTAGCAGTTTAAAAACATTTGAGGTAAGCGCTCTTAGGGCGCTCACTGAAAAAAAAGCCCTAAAAACCATCAATTTTAGGGCTTTTTTTAGAACACATAAAAGACGAATATGAGAAAAATTCATGCTGTAATCTCCGGCATATCAGGGTACGTACCGAGCCATGTGATGACCAACGAGGAAATCTCGCGTATGGTAGATACTTCGGATGAGTGGATCATGACACGCATCGGAATTAAAGAGAGACGGATCCTCAAAAAAGAAGAAGGAAGTGGCGTTAGCTATATGGCCATTAAAGCTATTGAGGATTTGATCAAAAAAATAAATTTCGATCCCAAGGAAGTAGAAGCTGTTATTTTTGCTACCTCAACCCCCGATTACATCATGCCCAATGTTGCAGCAATGACGGCATACAAAGCAGGAATGACAAATGCATTCTGCTTCGACTTAAGCGCCGCCTGTAGCGGTTTCATCTATGCTCTTGAGGTTGCAAACGCATATATCGTTTCCGGTAAATACAAGAAAGTAATGGTATTGGCAGGAGATGTCCTTTCTGTGATCACCAACTATACCGATAGAAATACCTGTCCGATTTTCGGCGACGGATGCGGGGCTGCATTGCTTGAAGCAACTGAAGAAGAAATTGGAATTATGGATTCTATCATGCGTACCGACGGAAACAGCCTGCCTCACCTGCATATGATTGGCGGAGGTTCTGTTAATCCCGCATCATTCGAAACCGTAGAGAAAAATCAACACACGATCTGGCAGGACGGTAAAGTAGTATTCAAACATGCCGTTTCAAGTATGTCGGATACCTGTATGGAACTGATGGAACGTAACGGACTGACCCGGGAAGATGTTAAATGGGTAGCGCCTCACCAGGCCAATCTCCGCATTATCGACGCCGTGGCTAACCGGATGGGCGTATCTCCGGATAAAGTGATGATCAACATCGAAAAATATGGAAATACCAGCGCCGGAACAATTCCAATCTGTCTGTGGGATTATGAATCGCAATTGAACAAAGGAGATAATATAATCCTTACCGCCTTTGGAGCCGGATTCACCTGGGGAGCTACTTATCTGAAATGGGGCTATGACCCTAAATGAATATTGTGCATAAATCAGGATTTGTAAATATTGTAGGTAACCCCAATGTAGGTAAGTCGACTTTGATGAACCTGCTTGTGGGTGAGCGTATTTCCATTATCACCTCCAAAGCTCAGACAACGAGGCACAGAATCATGGGAATTGTGAATACGGATGACATGCAGATCGTCTACTCGGATACTCCGGGAGTGCTGAGGCCAAACTACAAATTGCAGGAAAATATGTTGCAATTTTCCGAATCGGCCTTGGATGATGCCGACGTGTTGCTGTATGTTACCGACATGGTGGAAAAAATTGATAAAAACGATTTCTTTCTACAAAAGGTACAAAAAACAGGTTCCCCTACCCTGCTGGTTATTAACAAAATTGATTTATCCGATCAAAAAGGACTGGAATCCAAGTCCGATGAATGGCAACGACTACTTCCCAAGGCGGAAATTATTCCCATTTCCGCAACCAATAACTTCAATATTAACTACTTACAAAAAAGAATTACAGAATTATTACCGGAGTCGCCCCCTTATTTTGAAAAAGATGCATTGACCGATCGTCCTGCGCGTTTTTTTGTTACCGAAATTATCCGGGAGAAAGTTCTGTTATATTATCAAAAAGAAGTTCCGTATGCTGTAGAAGTAGCCGTCGAACTTTTTAAAGAAGAAAAAGACCTGATCCATATCAAAACGCTGATCATTGTGGAGCGGGATTCACAGAAAGGGATTATCATTGGCGATCAAGGAATGGCGATCAAAAAACTGGGGTCTATGGCCCGCAAAGATATCGAACGCTTTTTCGACAAAAAGGTATTCCTGGAAATATTCGTCAAAGTGGAGAAAGACTGGAGAAGCAGGGAGAATATTCTTCGAAATTTTGGATACAAACTAGAATAATTTAAGAATTAAAAATTAAAAGTTAAGAATTGGCTTACGCACAATAAATTTGGTTCTTAATTCTTAATTCTTAATTCCTAATTCTTAATTTTTATTTATTATGAGTAATTTAGTAGCAATCGTAGGCCGCCCGAATGTGGGCAAGTCAACCTTATTCAACAGGTTGATACAGTCACGTCAGGCAATCGTAAACGAAGAAGCCGGAACCACCCGCGACCGGCAATATGGTAAAGCCGAATGGTTGGGCGAAGAATTTTCGGTCGTCGACACCGGTGGATGGGTCGTCAATTCCGAAGATATTTTTGAAGAAGAAATCAACAAACAAGTTCAAATAGCGCTTGAAGAAGCAGATGTGATACTCTTCCTGGTTGATGTAACAAACGGGATTACGGATTTGGACGATGAAGTAGCCCAGTTATTGCGTCGTTCAAAAAAAACCGTATTATTGGTTGCAAATAAAGCTGATAATTTCGAGTTATATCATCAAACCGCCGAATTCTACAAATTCGGATTAGGGGATCCTTTCGCCGTCTCTGCAATAAACGGATCCGGAACCGGCGAATTGTTGGACGCTGTCGTTTCCGGGTTTTCAAAAAAACAGGAAGATATTCCTGAAGAAGAACTTCCCCGTATCGCGATTGTAGGACGTCCGAATGCGGGAAAATCATCCCTGACAAATGCCTTTATCGGCGAAGACCGCACCATTGTAACCGACATCGCCGGTACGACACGCGATTCTATCTATACCAAATACAATAAATTCGGATTAAATTTCTACCTGATCGATACGGCCGGCATCCGGAAAAAAGGGAAAGTAAATGAAGATCTGGAGTATTATTCCGTCATTCGTGCCATCCGTTCGATTGAAAACTCCGACGTCTGTATCCTGATGGTCGATGCAACCAGAGGCATTGAAGCCCAGGACATGAACATTTTTTCCCTCATTCAAAAGAATAAAAAAGGGATCGTAATCGTCATCAACAAATGGGATTTGGTAGAGAACAAAAGCCAGAAAGCCATCAATACATTTGAAGATGCTATCAAAGAGAGGATTGCCCCTTTTGTGGACGTTCCTGTCATTTTTTCTTCCGCACTGACGAAACAACGTATTTTCAAAATTCTGGAAGTAGCCCAAGAAGTGTATGAAATCCGGAAAACAAAGATTTCCACTCATAAACTAAACGAAATTTTGTTGCCGATCATTGAAAATACACCTCCTCCAACAAATAAAGGGAAAGTTGTTAAAATCAAATACATCACCCAATTGCCGAATACGGCCGTCCCGAGTTTTGTGTTTTTCTGTAATTTACCTCAATGGATTAAAGAGCCATACAAACGGTTTCTGGAAAACCAGATACGAAAACATTGGAATTTAAAAGGAACCCCTATCAATATATTTATGAGGGAAAAATAACGTAAAAAAAGATTTGTCCATGAGCAGATGTATTGTATTGATACTGCTTTATTTTTGTTCTTGTTTTGCCGGCATAGCCTGGGAGAACAAGGGAATTGTATTGGATAGCCTGTCACGAGAACCTTTGGCCGGAATTACAGCCCGAACTTCGTTATAAAAAATTAGCCGACATGCCCATCGGAGTATATGCAAGCGATGCGACGGTAGGAGATGGGAAATAAGTCCCCTGTCCTTTACAAAACGGGCATACATACGACATTGCAACCGGACAATGGACGGATGGAGGTAAGTTATTATATCCCATAGACCGGGCGGCCATTGTCGCTTACGATCATAAAATATACATTCTTAACGGATCGCGGATTCAGGTTTATAATACTTTAACAAAACAAACGGAAGGTTTCTATATGATAGGCATCAATGTATCGTTAGC
>JAIRZF010000221.1 GCA_031267385.1 Dysgonamonadaceae bacterium
TACCTCGTCCGTCTGGCAGGCTATTCCGATGTGACGCAATACAGCTGGAGTTACGACCGGGACGATGTGACGTTCTCCCAATCCGCAGGCGGTATCGGCGAAAACGAAACCCGGATAACGTTCGGAAAACGCTCAATAGGTACGGGAACGCTCACGGTCAGTCTGGAACATCCTTGCGGTGTGCGGGAACTCATCCGGACTGTCGAGGTGAACTACCCAACCGGAACAGAGGATGTAACGGACGGTTCTGTACGGGTTTATCCGAATCCGACTTCAGGCCTGGTAAATGTAACGAACACACATTCCGGACAGCCTATCCGGGTGACCGGTGTCACGGGCGCAGAAACCCGCACCTATCCGGCACGCGAGGGCGTCACAACGATCGACCTGGCGGGTTATGCCAGGGGAGTGTACGTGTTGCAGTACGGTGGGAAGAGCTACAAGGTGATACGGAAGTGAAACATGGAGTTACATGGAGTTACATGAAGTTACATGGAGTTACATGGAGTTATAGGGAGTTACATGAAGTTACGTGGAGTTACGTGGAGTTATTAACACGGAGTTATTGACACGGAGTAACACGGAGTTATTGACACGGAGTAACACAGAGTTTTTAACGCGGAGTTATTAATAAGTTGTTAATTTTACAAGAGGAAAAGGCTGCCTCACATCATTGTGGGGCAGCCTTTTTCCTTTTTTCCTTTTTTTCCTTATTTTTTTAAAACTCCGTGTCCTCCGTGAAACAAACTCCGTGTTACTCCGTGGTTAATAACTCCCTATAACTTCCTATAACTCCTTATAACTCCCTATTAACTCCCTATTAACTCCCTATTAACTCCCTATAACTCCGTGTTAACAACTCCTCTTTTCTATTCTTTCAAAAAGGCAACAAAAAGAAAAAGCTTTCTAATTCGAATCATTAGAAAGCTTTTCCTTAATTTGTCGGCAAGGTGCCATTCACTTTAAGTGATCCACCTGGGGCTCGAACCCAGGACCCCATCCTTAAAAGGGATGTGCTCTACCTGCTGAGCTAGTGAATCAGCCTGATTGCTTTTTAAAAGCGAGTGCAAAGGTAGTGAATAAAAATTAATGAGCAAATAAAATTGAGAAATATTTTGAGTTTCTTGCAGTTTTTGATTATAAAACTCTAACTTTGTGTTATTTATTTTTTAGATATGATTCGTCCTTTTAGAAAAAACACAATCCTGTTTTTGTCCTTATTGAGCTTTGTGTTACAAGATGCATCCGCTCAGAGGGCGGAAATAAATGATTTTATCAAAACAGCAAATTTCAGGCATGCCGGTATCGGGATAAAAGTCGTTGAAGTTTCGTCCGGGAAAACTATTTGCGCTTATAATGAACAAACGGCGCTTTGTCCTGCTTCCTGTATGAAATTAGTTTCTTCTGCAACCGCATTGGAAGCGCTTGGATCGGATTTTACATATAAAACGATCCTGTTTACCAATGGAACCCTCGATTCGCAAGGTGATTTACAAGGTGATTTATATATAAAAGGAGTAGGAGATCCCACTTTAGGTTCCGGATTCATAGAGAAAGACCCGAATGTATTTTTGGATCAATGGCTTACAGACATTCGCAAAGCCGGTATTAAAGCCGTGAACGGAGACATAATTGCTTTAGATGATTTGTTTGGATATGAAGGCGTTTCTCCCTGGTGGATATGGGTTGATATAGGCAATTATTATGCTCCGGGAATATATGGGATCAGTGTATTTGATAATACATACCGCCTTTCATTGAAGTCCGGAGCAGTGGGAACGTGTCCTGAAATTCTGGGCTGGGAGCCTGCTACCGTCCCCCTGAAGTTTGAAAATAATCTCAAAGCTGCTGCAAATAATACCGATAGCGCTTATATCTACGGACAGCCGTTTGATCCGGAACGGAAGATTTTTGGAACAATCCCCCAAAACAGATCCTCATTTACAATAAAAGGAGATATTCCTGATCCCGGATTGTTTTTAGCGTCTCATTTTAAGGCTGTTTTGGAAAAAGCGGGAATCCGGATTGTAGGAGAAGCTTCCACTTCAAGGTTAAAGAAAGTGCGTCCGGAAGAAAAAAAGATCTTATCGCAAACGATTTCCCCTGATTTAGAGGAAGTGATCCGGGTGACGAATTTCAGGAGTAATAACCACTATGCAGAATATCTTTTCAAACGTGTTGGCGCCGGAAATAAAGTAAAAGAACTTTGGAAGATCAAAGGACTGGACACCGACGCCCTTTTTATGTACGATGGTTCCGGACTTTCGCCGGTAAATGCCGTAAGTGTTGATTTTCTGACCGGTTTGTTGGTATATATGGCATCAAAAAGCAAGTATTCCGAAGCGTGTTACCGGTCTTTACCCCGTGCCGGAAAAGAAGGTACCGTCGCCGGTTTCTTGAAAAACACCTCGCTGGATGGAATTTCACGAATAAAAAGCGGGAGCATGGGAGGAGTGTTGTCTTACAGTGGATACATTGATAAAAATGGGAAACGTTATGCGTTTTCCGTTATCCTGAACAAGTTCAACGGCGCTCATTCGGAAGCCCGGAAGCAAGTGGAAAAATTATTGGTTTCCCTGTTTAACAACCCGCAGGCCAATATCGGAAATACCCTCTAATTCCTCAGTTCTCATACCTTGCCTGATAGAGTAAAGGTAGGTTCCCGGAATGTGAAAACGGACGTTTTGCTCAAAAGGAAGACTTAAAGCATACAGACTCCCCCCTTTGCCGTGCCATTTCCCAAAAATATCGGCCAGTTCACAGTTGGCGGTATCTTTTCTCGTACTCCCTTCCGGAGTCTTGAGATTGACGAATAACCAAAGATTTCTGAAAGGATAAGAGTCGTTATTCCTGATTTCCAGAAAGATGTCATAATAACTCAACGTGTCTGTTATCTCAATTGCAAAGTTGAAAGATGTGTTTTGATTCCACTTGCCGTTTTCTATACCCTTGTATTGAAAGTACAGGCCGTTCTTCTCTTTACAGGCGAATGTCAGAGCCAGTAAAAGAAACAAGGAAAGAAGCTTATGACTGTTCTGTCTGACCATTGTCTTTTTTCTTTACGGTTTTAGGGCTGTTATGATTTTGACTTCCTCTGTTTCCCGGGTGTTTATATTCCGGTTTACCCTGTCTGTTGTTTTTGTTAGGATTTCCGTTATTTCCGTTTCCGTTTCCATTTCCATTATTTTCGTAATCCCGATTTCCTTTTTTCTTTTTCTTTTTAGGATTATCGAATCGGGTAACGCTCTCACCCAGTATGTCCTGATATTCTTTTTGGGGTTTGTTACTGTTTTCAGTAGCCGGTAATTGATCCGGCTTGATTCCTTTCCTGTTTAATCCGATGATTTCAAAAGCCCGTTCGGCAGTAATTGTTACCAGGTTTGCCGCAAAATTTCTGTCGGATGAATAAGTCATCTGGTCTTTGAACAGATCTGTTTTGAAATGATAGAAAATCCCATCTTTTGTTTCCAGGGGGATTTCTCTTGAAGGATATTTCTTTTGAACTTCCGCGTATACATCCACCTCATAATTGAGGCAGCATTTCAGTTTTGCACATTGTCCGGCTAATTTTTGAGGATTAAGGGAAATATCCTGAATCCTTGCAGAACCCGTAGACACCGAAATGAAATTGGTCATCCATCCCGAGCAGCACAATTCCCGTCCGCAGGGGCCTACCCCTCCTATCCTGCTGGCCTCTTGTCTTGCTCCGATCTGTTTCATTTCAATACGTACCCGAAAAGCTTCCGCCAGGTCTTTGA
Source organism: Dysgonamonadaceae bacterium (assembly GCA_031267385.1). Taxonomy (GTDB): domain Bacteria; phylum Bacteroidota; class Bacteroidia; order Bacteroidales; family Azobacteroidaceae; genus BNXB01. Next base: position 3,759 of record JAIRZF010000221.1, read on the forward strand.
TCAACTGGCGGAAATCGACTCGTTCATCAGCGATATAATAAAAAATAGCTTTATTACCATCTCCCTGGTATTCCACATCTCCGATTTTCATCTGAAGTCCCAGTCCTTCGGCTATTTTCCGGGAGCGGATCATTGTTTCGTGTTCCCTGGACTTCGCTTCCTCGTATTTTTCCATGTCATTCGGTTTCACCTTGCGATAAACCCGCCGCACTTCGGCATCCGGACGTACCCGGTTCCTTTTCATTTGCAGCAGAACCAGTTTGCCGGTCATGGTTACTGTCCCGATATCATGTCCGGGACTAGCTTCCACTGCCACAACATCCCCTTTTTCCAGAGGTATTTTCGTGCTATTCAGATAATAGCTTTTACGTGTATTTTTGAATTGAACTTCAACATAATCAGTTGCAAGTTCGGATTCGGGGATGTCGCACAACCAGTCGTATGAGTTAAGCTTGTTTGTATGCTTACAACAACCTTTTTTATTCATACAACATCCGCCGTTATATAGTCTGTATTCCATGTTTACGTTATACGTTTTACGTTTTACGTTTTACGTTCTACGTTTTATCGTGTGTACACAACGTATAACGTATAACGTAAAACGTAAAACCTTTCCGCAAAGTTATTACTTTTTCAATAAAACCGCAATTTTCATAGACAAATCAAGGAATATCATTCTCGGGTTGACATTCTGTTCGATGTGTCTTTCCGCAAGTTCCAGTTCGTCCATCAGTTCAATAACATTACGTTCATTGACGTATGTCGAGAATTTCGCAGAGAAACCGGATTCTGCGGGGTTCATATAATTGATTTCTTTTGAATGAAGCCGGTAAACGAAATTTTCCCGGATCATATGTTGTGCATACGAAAGAAAATTCTTCTGCCATTCCCGGCCCATAGAAGCGAAATAATCACCTTTTGCTTTCATATTCCGGATATTCCGGGTCCAGCTGTTACGCATAATTGTGATGAATAAATCCAAAAAATCTTCATTTTCAGCATTGTTTTCAAGGACTTCTTCAGCTTTGAGATAACTCCCGTTTGACAGGTGTACTACCGAAACGATTTCTTCTTCCGATAGGTTGTATTTTGCCGGGATAGCTTTAGTCAGATTCTCTTTGTCGATCGGAGGGACATGCAAACTTTGGGAACGGGAGCGGATAGTTCCCAACACGCTGTCCGGATTTTCCGACACCAGTAAAAACACTGTTTTGTCGTATGGCTCTTCTATGATTTTCAATAACTTGTTGGCGCACTCTTCCTGCATTTTTTCCGGCAACCAGATGATCATGACTTTATATTCCGCTTCATAGATCTTCAGGTTGAGTTTCTTCAGGATATTGTCGCTTTCGACAGTATAGATAGTTCCCTGAGCATTTTCCGCTCCGATTTCGGTCAGCCAGGATGAAAGTTTGAAGTAACTGTTCCGGTTCAGGAAATTTCTCCATTCGGAAATATAATCATCGCAAACCGTATCTTTTTCGCTTGTTCCGGAACTTTTTTTCTTTTTTACTATGGGAAAAACGAAATGTAAGTCCGGATGAGCATATTTGTTGTATTTGATACATGAAGGACAGGATCCGCAAGAATCGTCGGCCTGTTTGTTTGTACAGTTCAGGTATTGAGCATAAGCAATCGCCAAAGGAAGAGCGCCTACACCTTCATTTCCATGAAATAATTGTGCATGCGGTACCTGTCCCGATTGAACGGAACGGATCAATCTGTCCTTAAGCTGTTGCTGTCCTATGATGTCACTGAGTCCCATTAGGTTATACGTTTTACGTTTTACGTTATACGTTTTTTGTTCTACGTTTTTGAGTTTTAAGTTTTAAGTTTTACGTCGTATATTCTACGTTTTATCGTGCGTAAGCCAACGTATAACGTATAACGTAAAACGTATAACGTATAACGTAAAACCTCCTAGTATACCGCTTTTGCGATTTGCCGCACACTGTCTGTCGCCATCAAGGTATAGAAGTGTAAGCTGGGCACGCCGCTGGCTATCAATTCTTTACATTGCTGAATACTCCATTCTATTCCTACAATTTTCGTCTCTTCATCAGTCTTGCATTTCCTCAATTCGGCGGCTAATGTTTCCGGAATTTCGGATCTGAATATTTTAGGTAAAACGGTCAATTGGTTCATCAGAACAATTGGTTTGATTCCCGGAATAATAGGAGCGTTGATCCCTTCCACCCGGCAGCGTTCTACGAAATCAAAATATTTTTGATTATCAAAAAACATCTGAGTGACTGCATATTCGGCGCCATTCTCGATTTTTTGTTTCAAAAATGCAATATCAGATCCCATGTTCGGAGCTTCTTCATGCTTTTCGGGATAGCAGGCGACGCCATACGAAAAAGGTGTTTCCATTTTTTCAAAAAGACTTCCGTCACAGGCAATTCCCCGGTTGAAATCATTGACTTGTTCCTGGAGATCCGTCGTATGCTCATGGCTTTGTCCCGGAAGCATTTGATCCGGATCCAGCTTATTTGAATCTCCCCGGAGCAGCAACAGGTCATGAACCTTTAAAAAGTTCAAATCCAATAAAGCATATTCCGTTTCCATTTTGGTGAATCCTTTACAGATAACATGAGGAACGGCCGTAATGCCGTAATGATACTGGATAGCAGCCGCAATAGCTACGGTGCCGGGACGTTTGCGTACATTGATTTTCTTTATGACTCCGCCTTCAGTTTCCTGATAAATATTCTCGCTGTGATGGGTCGTTATATTGATATATTGGGGATCGAAGTCCTTCAATTTATCTATGATGCTGCACACTTTCGAGAAACTGTTCCCTTTCAAAGGGGGTAATATTTCGAACGAAAAAGCGGTTTTTTTGCTGTTATTTAATAGATCTATGACTCTCATTTTCTTTTTGAAATTTATTGCAAAGATAATATAAATCATTACATTTGCATCATCAATAAATTTACTTTAGATGGAAAATATCAATTGGTCGGAACTGTCATTTGGTTATATGAAGACAGACTATAACGTAAGATGTTATTATCGTGATGGGAAATGGGGAGAATTGGAAGTCAGCGATTCGGAGTTTGTTCCGATGCACATGGCTGCGACCTGCCTGCATTATGGACAAGAAGCTTTTGAAGGTTTGAAAGCATTCAAAGGCAAAGACGGAAGGGTCCGTATTTTCCGGATGCGTGAAAATGCGTTACGTTTGCAGGCCTCCTGTCGCGGTGTTATGATGCCGGAATTTCCGATAGAAGTGTTCGAAAAAGCAGTTGTGGAAGTGATCAAACGGAATGAACGTTTTGTTCCTCCTTACGAAAGCGGAGCGTCGCTGTATATCCGTCCTTTACTCATCGGTACGGGTGCACAGGTTGGAGTGAAGCCGGCGTCGGAATATCTGTTTGTGGTGTTTGTAACACCGGTAGGCCCCTATTTCAAAGAAGGTTTCAAACCTACTCCATACGCTATAATTCGCGGATATGACCGTGCCGCGCCTCTGGGTACGGGAACGATCAAAGTCGGAGGAAATTATGCCGCAAGTCTTGTTGCCGGCGATATTGCACATTCAAAAGGGTATTCGGCAGTGCTTTATCTCGATGCTAAGGAGAAAAAGTTCATTGACGAATGTGGCCCTGCAAACTTTTTTGGTATAAAAAACAACACCTATATAACTCCTGAATCTTCTTCTATTCTACCTTCGATCACGAACAAAAGCTTAATCGTTCTGGCTGAAGAATTGGGAATGAAAGTAGAAAGACGTCCTGTCCCTGTAGAAGAGCTGGCCACTTTTGAAGAAGCCGGAGCTTGTGGAACGGCTGCCGTCATCAGCCCCGTGTTGAGAATAGATGATCTGGATGAAAATAAATCCTATACTTTCTCAAAAGAGGGTCAGGCAGGCCCGGTAAGTCTTAAATTATACAACAAGCTGAAATCCATACAATACGGTGATGAGCCGGACAAGTATGGATGGATCACTATTATTTGATAAATTATGACAAATCTCAACAGGAGAAATTTTCTCCGAATTTCAGCTACGGCAGGAGCAGGCGCTCTTTTCCTCCATCCTGCGGAATCAATGGCCCTTGTAAAAAAAGGCAACGATACGAAGTTCCCAACCCGAAAATTGGGAAAAACTGATTTGGAACTCCCGATTTTAAGTATGGGAGTTATGCGGGCAGATAATCCATCTGTGTTGAGAGCTGCTTATAATGCCGGGATCATCCATTTTGATACGGCCAATGGGTATCAAAATGGGAAAAATGAGGAAATGGTCGGTAACGTCCTGAAAGGGAAACCGCGGGAATCATTTGTTGTAGCAACCAAGTGCAAAGCCAACTATCCGTATGGCGATAATTTCGAGAAAGAGTTTACCGAACGGTTTGAAACCTCCCTGAAACGTCTTCAAATGGATTATGTGGATATTTTTTATGCTCACGCCCTGGGAGAAGTCGGAGAAGTGGACGATCCGCGTTTGGTAGCATTGCTGTCGAAATTTAAAAAGGAAGGAAAAACCAGGTACCTGGGATTTTCTACTCATGCGAACAAACCGAAACAGATAGATGCTGCTATTGACGCCGGAATCTATGACGTTATTCTCCTGAGCTACAATTTCAAAATGAAACAGCTGAAAGAAACGGATGAAGCCATTGCTCGCGGTGTAAAAGCCGGAATCGGTTTTGTAGCGATGAAAACAATGACCGGAGGAGTAGCCGATGCCGAAGGGAAAAAGAAAATTGATGCGGGAGCTTGTCTGAAATGGGCGTGGCAAAATAAAAATATAACCACGATCATTCCGGGATTTTCCAGTTATGATGAATTGGAACAATGTATCGCAGCAGCGAACAGTCCTGATCTGAGCAATAAAGAAAAGGAATATTTGGCAGCCCTTTGCAATGAAGAGTTGTTGTATTGCGTAAATTGCGGGAAATGTGTTGCCGATTGTGTCGAACATTTGCCGATTCCGGATATGATGCGGGCTTATATGTACAATTATGGGTATAAACAGCCGGCTTTATCGAAAGATACACTGATGGAATTAGCGTTGTCCGATGACATGTGTACTTCTTGCAAATCCTGTGCTGTAAGTTGTACCGAAGGCTTTAATGTTCAGAAAAAGATCGCTTCTATCTCCGGATTGATTAACGTACCCAACGAATTTTTAGTTTAATATGAAAAATAAACCGGTAAGCTTCGTTTTTTGCCTTTGTTTTGTGTCTCTTATTTCGGCACAGACCCCGCAGGAACTGAAATCATATCTTCCTCCGGTTCAGGGTTGGACTATTACGGATGATATAGAGGTCTTTAATCGTGAAAATTTATTCCAAAGGATCAATGGAGCGGCTCCCCTGTATCTGGAAAACAATTTTCAGGAAATGACGTCGATGGTTTATACGAAAGGAGAAGATTACATCACGATCCAGGCGTATCGTCATGCAACATCGATCGATGCGTTTGGAATGTATGCTTCCGAACGGTCTTCGGAGATGACTTTTTATGATAATATAGGAGGAGAAGCTCAGGGCGATAACACCGGCTTGTTTTGTTTTGCCGGCTGTGTTTATCTGAAGATACAGGCAAACAACGAATCTGAAGAGATAGCTGAAGCTTTACGTACAATTGCTAAAGGTTTGACCCTGAAAATAGATCCGGATGCGTCTTATCCCGGTTTGTTCCGGTATTTCCCTTTGGGAAGTGGTGAATATGGAGATTATAAGATACCACATTCCGAAGCTTATATTACTTCTAACTACATCGGGCATGAATTTCTGAAGGGGGTTTATACCTGTAATTACAGAGGGGGCGATATTGTGGCTCAACTGTTTGCCATTGATGCTCAGACAGGAGAAAATGCCAGGGAAATAGTGACGAAATACTTTGAATTTACAAAGCAGCAAACGGAAGAGATACAGGAAGGAAAATCATTTATTGTCGAGGATAAATACAACGGCGATATCCCCTGTGTTTGGAACGGACGATATATTTTGGGAGTTTTCAATGAAAAGGGTATCGATTTGAATGAGTACGGCATCGGAACTTTATTGGAACAGCTGATAAAAAGCATGGAATAATGAGGCGGTATGCTGCGCATTATGTTTTTTTAGGTAAAGGGATTTTTTTAAAACAGCATTATCTTGAGTTGGATGATAACAGTCGTATTATTGGCGTTCGTCCGCTTGAAAACGAAATTGCAGGAACAGTATTCCATAACGGGATACTGTTTCCTGTTTCTAAAGACTTGAAACTACAATCTTCCACAATTCTCGATTCCCTCAAAACTTTATCTCAACACTATCCGGGAGATCCGGTATTTCAATTGCTGCACCGTTCCGGGCTGGTATGTGAAGACCGGAACATTCCTGTTTCCATTTTTCAGTTGGATGGCATAGATCTACATTCATTGGTATTTTCTCCTGATAAATATCCTGATTCCCGTATTCAACAACTGAGTTGAATCTCCGGCATGTTGGTTTTGCCTTTCTAACTTAAGATAGAATCGTTTTTCCAATTGGTTTTGCCTTAAAGGTTCATCGCTTTGTATCTGTCCGAAATGGCGTTGCAGGCAATCCTTCGGTATTGAAAAGGGTTGCTCCCGGATTGTTAGCCCATGCATATCTTACGGCTACGGGTTTGTCTATTTTATGGCTGTACACGATGATCTTGTCGCCCTCTATTTCCGCTTTCGCCCATTCCTGTTTTTTGTCTGCCCCGGCAATCGTGAATCCTTTGAGATAACCGTATTTATCATTGGAAGTTAAGGACGATCCGTGTGTATCCATTGTGACGATGGCTTTGTTTCCTGTAAATTCAACGGACTTGAATGTCGGCCCGGAGTAAACCGGGGCGCCGTGTTTATAGTCTTTATTCAAAGCGATCAGGGACAACCGGCGTCCGACCTCCTGTTTATTTGTCGGATGTATGTCGTTGGGATTGCCTATGTCGTATATCACCACTTGTCCTGTTTTCGGGACACTCAGCGTCATTGTTTGTGCTTCGCGAAGTTCTGCCCAGGCGCTTTCTTTCGGGTTATTGTCTTCCGGATAAAGGTTTGCGAGTTGCACCCAATAGAACGGGAAGTCGTATCCCCATTTGCTGCGCCAGTCATTTATCATGGCCGGGAAAAGGCTGCGGTAATTATCAGCGGCTCCTACATTATTTTCGCCCTGATACCATATTACTCCTTTGATTGGGAACGAGGTAAGGGGATTTATCATTGTGTTGTAGAGGGAGGAATGAAGCATATTGGGTGATACATCCAGAACGTTATATTGGGCGTTTGTTACTGAGGCTTTGTACATCCATTTTCCGGCCAGGGAGAACTTATCTTTTGAGCCTCCCTGCAGTTCCAGATACAAATCTTCGGAGGGACTCCACATTCCGCCGCTGCCTCCGGTGTCTGTTATTTTTACGGTGATGTTGTTTTTCCCTTTTTTCAACACTCCCGGCGGAACATTATAGTAGCGAGGGGTATCCCAGCCTTCTGATCTTCCGATTTCTACGCCATTGATCCATGTAATTTCATTGTCGTCAATGGCGCCTAATGATATTACGGCTGATTTTCCGTTAGCTACTGCCGGTAATGTTATGTCGTATTTAAACCAGATATGGCCGTCGATCAAAGACAGGGGCGTGGTAGACCATTCGCACGGGACGTCGGCCAACTCCCATGCCGAGGACTTAAAATCGGGACTGAACCATCCGGCGTCCATAGCCGGATCGGTTTTCATAGCTTCCAGAAAGGCTTGCATGCTTCCTGTGTTTCGGTTTATATATGTATCCAGATTGGCAACGACTTCGGGGTTATAATTCTTTCTGACTGTTTCGGGCAGGGCGTTGAAAGCTTCTATGCTCATCCATGTTTCGATATCGGTTCCTCCCCATGAAGCATTGATGATGCCTATCGGAATATTCAATTTCCGGTACAATTCCCGTGCATAGAAATAGGCTACTCCTGAAAATTGGCCGGCAGCGCTTGGGGAGCAAACCTGCCATTCTGCTGTGAAATCATTCTGAGGGTTGGCTTTTATGCTTTTGGGCGCTCTTAATGAACGGATTTGGGGATAACCGGCATTGGCTATTTCTTCTGCTGCGTTGTCGGATTGTCCGACAGTCCATTCCATATTCGATTGCCCGCTGCAGAGCCATATGTCGCCGTTAAGGATGTCATGTAATTCTACGACATTATTTTCCCCGGTCACGGTCATCGTGTAAGGGCCTCCACAGGGCGTCGGCGAAAGCACGGCTTCCCACTTCCCGTCATTGTTGCTGCGTGTTTTCAGCGTCTGCCTGTTAAACCGGACTTCGATTTGTTCGTTTTTACCGGCTTCGCCTCTTATTTTCACGGGAACATCCCGTTGCAGGATCATGTGATCGCTGAAAAAGCCGGATAATTTCACTTCTGCCCCGGCAGGTTTAAACAGGACGGCATCGGCGACGATGATCCCGTCGGCTCCTTTATTTGATATTTCCACGTAACACTCCTTTTCGCCGGTCAGACGGAACCTGCCTATGTTCACCCATTCACCGGAAGTCTGTCCGACCACAACAATATCGGCTGCGTTGATCGTCATATCCAGTTTTTGCTGTCCGTCGAAGACCGTCACTTCGGTATGCGAAGATGCTTTGTCCACTTTGGGAAAATAGACGTACAGGTCATAATCGTTGTCTTTCGTTATTCCGGGACTGTATTTCACCGCTTTAAGTACGGCTCCTTTTGAGTCGTCCGACAAGAAATCAGGTCCGTAAGCTTTCCATTCTTCTCTTTTCCATTCGCCGGTGATTGTTACCCGGTCTTTATCGCTGTTGTCGACGAGTATTTCGGGTTGACTTCCGTCTGCAAGCGGATTATTTCTGAATTCGTTCCTAATTTCGGAGGAAGCCACACGCTGTACCACGCCGTCACATTTATCAATGGCTAATACTGCCGCAATGGCTGCCGACTGTCCCAACACCATGAATACCGGTTCCATACGGATGGATCCATAGGCGATGTGGGATGCCGAAATACAAACGGGAACGAGGAGGTTGGTGACTTCCGACTGCTTCGGGGTTATCGACCTGTATGCTATCGGATAGGGTCCGAATCCGCCTATTTCAACATTTCCCTCGTTTTTGATCATCGCCAAATCCGCCACATTCACGACATGGCGGTCGCAGTTATGGGAATCCATTGTATATGCCGCCCAGCCTATCGGATCGGTCACTGTTTCACGACCCTGGCAGTGGTTCTGTGTCATAACGGTTTCTCCTATCAGACGGCGGGCTTCGCGCACATACAGTTGTGGCGACCAGTGATTGTTGTCCGGATATTCGTCTTTCGGATAACCCCATTGGCGCATCTGGCGGCGTATATTTTCGGGAACTCCGGGATCGTTTCCTATAAAATAAAATAAACCTTTGGTATAGTCTTCGTGCAATTTAATGATGCGCTCGCGTTCGTCGTAGCCGGCATCGGGATACGCCTGGTTTTCGCCGATCATGTCCATGGAAAAACCTCCCATGTTGTTGATGTCGGTTTTATTGTTAGGCATCATTGTCCAGATAAAGGCATCGGTATGCTGTTTCCAGGGATATTTTTCTTTGATGCGTTTTAATAATTCGTAGCGCGAGGGATCGTAATTATCGGGTCTGGTTATCGGAATCATGTTGTCGGGGTCGTTTGTCAAACAGGTGCGAAAACAGTAAGCCTGTACCTTTTTATCTCCTGTCCCGTTTGGAAGAACCGGTTCGGGATTAATGCCGTATATTACTCCGCTTGTGGGGTCACCGGGGATGATATACGGGTCTATCCCGTCGGGTACCTGATGTCGATCCATAAGTTGCACTCCATTGTAAGTTTCTCCGTACAGGCTGTTTGCTTCTCTTCCCACAAAATAGGAGGCTCCTGCCCTGGCCATCAAATCGCCTTCGTAGGAACAATCAATAAATACTTTTGCCTGCAATCTCCTGTTTGTTTCCGCCGATGGAGCTTTTGAGTTTTCAATCTCAATTTCCGTTATCCGGGTTCCTTCTTTTTTTATGGTTGTCACGCGGTTTTCGTACCATACTTCGATATTGGCTTCTTTGATGTAATCGTTGAATTGAGCTTCGGCGACACCCGGTTCAAAAATCCATTGTTCCAATTTACCGTAATGCATGCCTAAACGGCGATAGAAGTCAAGAGCCAGGCCTTGCACCACATATTTATTCCCGATGTCGGTAAAGCCAAGTCCTCCGGAACTCATTCCTCCGAGATTTCGCCCGGGTTCTATCAGGATTACCTTTTTGCCTGATTTGGCGGCGGTATAGGCAGCGATGACTCCTGCCGATGTTCCTCCGTAAATGCAAATATCGACACTGACTGCACTGTTGCGCGAATTACACGAAACGGCGGTGGTGATAACTGCCAGTAAATAAACAATCTTTTGCCTTAAATTTTTCATTATTTTCAGACTAATTAAATTCAACTGTCATTCGAACCGGAAATAGGTCGTATTCCACCACAGACCTACGTCTTTATATCCTTGTACACGGAAACCTACGGAGCATTTTCCTCCTACAACTTCTACGTCCATTGAGTAATCGGCCATGCCGCCCAACAGGATGCTTTTTCGCGATTCAACGCCATCTTTGTCAATGAAAATCAAATCGAAATCGTTGGCTGCACCTGTGGCTTTACACGAAAGGGTATATGTTCCGTCCGGGATCCCGGTAACTTCTTGCGTCAGACGCGCCTCGAAGTCCGACAGCCTGACTGCCCATGTACGTGACACGGTTTTGGCGCTTACTCCGTTTATCGTATAATTGGTTATCTCGAAAGTATTGGGTGTTCCGCTCGCCGTCCAGTGGTTGAATGTGTCGGAGAAATCACCGTTCAACAAGAGGTTTCCTCCTGATTGAGTGATTTTTATCACGATGTCGGCTATACCGTCTGCTTTTACGACCAGGGAGGTAATGCGTTTGACGGCGCCGTTCTCTCCGGTGGTTATTTTGAATCCATCTTTTGTTATATCTGTTACTTCACACCATTCATCGGCAGGAATTACGGTATAGTCGAGATTTGTATTGAGTGCGACGGTAAGCGTACCGCCTGTTTTCTCGAATATTTTATTCTTCTGGCCTTCTTCCATGTTGAGGAACGGCACTCCTGCTCCCTGGGTAAGCACAACTGTTACAGGATCAAATTCAGGGGATTGAATTGAGATATTCGATGTCCTGGGTTTAACGAGTTCATTTAGTCCTATATTGATATAAAAGCCTATGGCGTTTTTATCGGAAATGGTACACCAGGGTTCGGAAGAGGCTACACTGTAAGCGACGGTCGTACTTACCGGGATGAATATCGCACCGCCATCTTTGTCGATGGAAACAGTTGTATCTCCTTTGACAATGAATTGGTCTTTATCATCGTCTTCACATGCGATCGAGGTATTAAGCACTAAAATCAATGTTATTATTTTGAATATCGTTTTCATATGTACATAATTTGTTTTTTAATGGTCATTGTTGTTTGATTTATAATTTCAGACATATTTGTGTCATTGGGCAAAAGGGCCGACATAATTGATTCTTTTAGCCGGACGACCTGATATATCTGTATCCAACATTCCGTCAAACATCACTCCGCTATTGAATACTTTGGGTTCGGACGGAGTGTACAGCAATGCTTTGGCATATCCATCCATGTCTGACGGAACGGTAATTTGAGGGTCAAAGCTGAGGATATTCCCGTGAGCTACCGAGAAGTTACCGACTTTGTTATAGAGATTGTTGTCGAATATACAATTGTCTATATGGGACTGATCGAATTTAGCTGTTGTGGGAACATCCGACATGAAAATGTTATTGCGGAACGTAAAATCCCTTGAATGTCCTGCATTTGCCCAGTCATCGCTGAAAAGCGCCATCGGATAGGAATTGTTGACGATCACCAGGTTGTTGTATACTTCTGTCCGTCCCACGCCACTTGATACGGTCATCATATTGCCTTTCCAGGTGCATGTGTTATACAGGAATATATTGTTACGAACAATCGTACCTTGGTGGTCGGCATCTTTTGTGTTGCATATCAACAAGCCGCCGCCTGCATTGTGGTGTAGATAATTGTACTGTATGATTGTGTTTTTACAGGCTACGTCTACGTCCAATCCTTCACCGTCGGCGCTGCCATTGGCCAGTTGTGTATAGGCTGCTTCATTGAACTGCACCGTGACATCGGTAGAGCAGTATGGCCAAAGTCCGGCGCTGGCATGTGAGGCGCGACCCAGGAAATTGGCAAAGTAGCATTTGTTATGGTCTATCCACGAACGGGTGGATCCCATGAGTATGACTCCATCGCCACCCACATAGCTGATATCATTTCCCTGAATAACGACATTACGGCAAGGATACCATTTATTATCGTCATTGTCGTACTCATTGTAGCCGCTTCCGGGTTTATCGCGCTGTCCCCATTTGGTGGTTATCAGTATGCCTGTACGCGCTACCTGATGAATTTCATTGTTGGTGATATAGAGGTTCTCGTACCAGCTTGGCCCCATTTCTTTTGTTGTGAAGGCTTCGACAATGATTCCTCCGTATTCTTTGTTGAACCGGCTATCGGAACAAATAGCTCTCACATCAAGATTTGCCGGATTGACTCCAATAAAGCCGGTATTTCCCGCCCAATTTACGTCTTCGATACGGCATCCCGATATTTCGATATTTCCCTTCGCTCCTGGTGTCATAGCCTGTATGCGTATACCTCTGGTTCCGGATTTGTTGGTAATACGTATATTGCGGACACGCACATTTTCGTCCTGAATGAGTACCGCCTGATCTCCTGTCCCGTTTATAGTCGGGCGTTCCGTACCATCGTATATATCGAGGATGAACGGTTTATCGGGAGTTCCTTTGAGTTCTTTCAACATCAGCGCGCCGTTGAATACGGCCCCACTTTTGAGCAGCGCCTTCATTTTAGGGGTTTTTTCCATGTAAGATATTTTCCCTAACGTTTTGAAGGGTGTATTCCGGCTCAATCCGTCGTTATTGTCGTCACCGGTTGCACTGTCCACATAATAGACGGTATAGTCGCCATCATCGATCGTTGATATGGCTGGCGCTACGGATACTTGAGAGTAAGCAATTTCGATCACTCCGGAACCGCCTCCGGTTTCATTGGAAACCGGGTCATCATTTTTACAACTCGACAGAAAAGGGAATGTAAAAAACAGGATCAAACAAAGTATGTTTTTCATTGATATGGATTATTTTGTGGTATAACCGGGATTCTGTTTTACTATTCCTTCTGATTCCAGGATGTATTTTGAGGGGATGGCGAGCCGTACTTTGTGTTCTGCCGACTGGCTATTGGGAAATTGAGCTTTCGAATCAGAGACAAAAGTCCCGTGACGTATTTTGTCCTGACGTGATAATCCTTCGGCCATAAATTCGTGCAGGCGTTCGTTTAATATGGCTTCGTTAAACACGCTTTTGTTGGCCGTCTGTGCTATCGTCAATGCCGGAAGTTTCACCCTATTGCGAACTTCATTGACCAGATTGATCGCTTCGGGAGTGGGGCCTCCATTGTTTTCGTTTATACATTCCGCCAGGGATAACATTACATCTGCGAAACGATATATAATAAGGTCTGCGGTGCAATACTCCCCGTTGAATGTAGGGTCGTCTACTTTTACGATAGCCGCCGCATTTGCCAGGAAGCTATTGTCACGATCGTTTACTTCGCCTGTTATGCTGACATATTTCGATATGATGGAGTTCAAACGGTCGTCTCCGGATTCGAATGTGTCATAAAAATTCCAATGCATGCCAAATGTAAACCAACATTGGCGATCCTGGGAATATCTTACCGGATAGAACTGTATCATCCATCTGTTTTGCATTCCATCGGCAAGGCCGCAGGGTATTGCATGTATGATTTCTTTATTTCTTACGCCGGCCTTACTAAACACATCTTTGTAGTCGGTTTTTACCAGGTCGTAGGTATTTCCCCTATAGGAATAAAGCTCGCGGGCTACTTTTTCGGCTTCGGCAAACTCTTTATTTACCATCTGGAATTTAAGTTTCAACATGAGCGCCATTCCTTTCGAAACTCTTCCCCAATCGTCGTCCTGACGTATCGGGAGAACGGCAATGGCGTCATCGAGATAATCCAGCATGATGTCGCAGTATTCTTTATCGCTGAGCCTCGGTATGAGTACTTGTGCTTCGGGACTTGCCATGGCTTCTTCTGTAATCAACGGTACGGGGCCAAACAAATCATACATGATAAATCCGATCCATGCATAAAGGCATTTGGCCTCGGCTATTGATTTTGTTTTGACGGCGTCCGTTACACCAGAAGCTTCTATTTTCTTTATGGTGTTGGTGATAGCCGTCAATTTATTGTACTGGGAGTACATTCTTTCCGAAAAATCTTTGGCATATCCGTTTGGCGTATTTTCTTCCCAACGATGTTCCTGATAGGATGGATAACCCGATGCATCGAGCCAACGGCTGGCCATGGTTCCCGCCATGAAATCCGACACTACCTGGTAGCTGTACTGGTCTACTCCATAGAAGCTCCCGTATCCCATTCTGAACGGGACATGATACAGCCCGGCTATTGCTTTATTGACATCGTCTTCGTTACGGAAGAAGTTTTCGGGATATATCTCATTAAATGATTCTCTTTCCAATGTACAGGAACTTATGGAAAGTACGAATATTACGAATAATATAATGTATAGTCTTGTCTTCATATTCAATTAAAATTTAATGTCAATACCAAATGTAAATGCACTTGTACTGGGATACATGTAGATATCATACTCTGGATCTTGTCCGTTGTAAGGAGTCAAAACGGCTACATTCTTCAACGCTCCGTAGAAACGCATCGACTGACAGATTCTCTTTGTGATATTCTTCGGGAGGGTGTATCCTAATGAAATATTTTCGAGGCGTATAAACCAGGCCTTTTCCATGAAATAATCGCCGTATCCTAATGTGGAATTGGTGTTTTGGGTAAATGCCGGGACTTTGGAGTCCAGGTTATCGAACGTATAGCGTTCGCCAAAGTATTGTATGGCATTAGTTCCCTCAAATGGCCCGTAAGAGAGATTAGCCTTATAATCGTTGTTTTTCCAGTTGTTGAGTTTTCCATACAGGTATATGTTCAGATCAAAGTTTTTGTAATTGAACGTATTTGACCAACTGAAAGGGATGGGGGTGTTATTCCCTATTTTTATAAGGTCGGCTTTATCTATTTTCCCATCCGGTTCACCGGAGTACTCCGGCCGTCCGTCTTCATCGCAGACAATGTTTCCGGCGGCATCGTATAAATAGCCGTTCACATCCCGTATTTTTACTATGCCTGCAATGGCTCCCGGCATGTAGGAGATGGCTTCTCCCGGCTGTACCAGTCCGTCGGCGCTGTAATACCACATATCGTTCCAGGTATATCGGTATTCATTGTTTATATCCAATATTTCCGACGGATCACGTTTCGTTGTTTTATCTTTATAATACGTCAGTGTAAACTGGCTGGTCCACGAGAAAGAATTTTTATTGACCAGGACGCCATAGATCGAAAGGTCGATACCCTGCGTTTTGTCTATCCGTTTTGTATTGTAATTCAAGGTATTCACTTCGTGGTACGACATCAGGTTCTTTGTTCCGATCCTGTCTTTGATTGTCCGTTCATACACATCGACGGTTGCTCCTAAATGGCCGTTGAACAGCCCCAGATCAAGCCCGATATTTATATCTTCCTGCGATTCCCACGACAGGTTAGGGTTGCCGACCATTGCCAGGGCGACGCCGCTGGTATGTTTGTTGTTGAAATAATAGTCTTTACCTGCCGTATAGTATGTCTGGGTTCCGGTAAGACTTCCGGCATAACCGGTTATCCCTGCTCCGGCACGGAGTTTCAGATTTGAAAGCCACTCGAATTTGTTCATGAATTCTTCTTCGTTGATCCGCCAGGCTAAGGCCACACCGCCAAAGTTACCCCACTGCTTGTTGGGCGCAAAGTTGGATGATCCGTCGCGACGGAAGTTTGCGGTGAGTAAATACCGGTCTTTGAACGAATAGTTGAGGCGGGATATGAAGGACGCATTTTCCGTTGTGCTATAGAATGAGCTGACATTCGGTCTTTCGTAGGTTCCAAGTCCAAGATTATGCCATTTGGCGCCATCGTAAGGGAAGCCTTGATTGTCGGCGCTGAATCCTTCGGATTCTAATTTCTGAAATTCCCATCCTGCCATGAATTTCAGGGAATGGTACTGTGCGAATATTTTGCTGTAAGTCGCCGTTACGTTGACATAATAGTTGGAGAGGTTATTTTCATTGATCTTGGCGATACCTCCGGCATATATTCCTTCCTGCGTGGTTGAAGGGAAATAAACCCCGGTATTGGCAAATTTGCGGTCATATCCTACGGTTCCTCTTACGACAAGGTCGTCGAAAGGTTTCACATCCAGATAGGCCGACGATAGGAAGTTGTCTTTTTTGGTATACATTGTTACGTCCAGGATGGATGCAGGATTCTGCGCCAAACCGTAGATCGTACCCAGGGCATAGTTACCATTTTCGTCCCGGACAGGAATTGTCGGGTCGTATTTACGGGCGGCCTGAAAGAGGGTGGTAGAACCTGAGGCTCCGGATATGGGAACGTCATTTGAGTTTATCCTGGAATAACTGACTCCTATTCCGGCCTTGAGCCACTTACTGAATGTCTGGTCGAAGTTTATACGCCCGGTTATTCGATCGTAATCATTATTTTTTACAATACCGTCATTCCCCATATAACCCAATGAAATGAGATAAGCCGAGTTTTTATTGTCCCCGGTCAGGGAAAGGTCGTATTGCTGTATTTGTCCGTCGCGAGTCACGGCGTCATACCAGTCGGTTCCTCTTATAAAATTGTCTATCGCCGACGGATTATAATTCCATTTTTTACCGGATGCTTCATAAAGCCTTGCCAGTTCGTTATATTCGGGAAGCGACTTATCTCCCCACGGATAGTATCCCTGATCTTTGACCCAGCGCTCGAGTAAGGAAGCGTTCGACGCCAACATGTAGTCTTTCCCGGACATCACTTTGGGTTTTTCGGCAATCCGTTGTCCTGTATACGAGGTTTTGAGGGAAACATTGGTACGTCCGCTTTCCGTACCTCTTTTGGTGGTGATCAGTATGACGCCTCCTGCGGCGCGGGATCCGTAGATGGAAGTTGCACTGGCATCTTTCAATACCTGAATGTCCTGAATGTCATCGGGATTAATGTTGTCAAGAATGCTTTCTTTGTCACCTTTGCCGAAATTCAGTCTCGCATCCGGCTCCCACATTGTACTTACGGGTATACCGTCTACAACTATGAGGGGTGATGCACCGGCTGCGGCTCCTCTGATCTGCATCCAGACGGCGGCGCCGGGCTGATTACTTGTCTGGGAGAAGGATAATCCGGGGATTTGCCCTTTCAGTGTTTGTGCCAGGGTTGTGGCGCCGAGTTTAGGCAATGCGTCTCCTTTGACGGATGCAATGGAGCCTGTAAGGTCGCTTTTTTTCTGCATGCCGTATCCTACGACGACTACTTCATCCAGGGTTTGTGTATTTTCTATAAGCCTTATTCTTATATCTTTGTTTGCTTCTACTTTTATTTCCTGGGAGAAATACCCCAGGTAATTTATCTTCAGGACAGCGTTTGGGGAAGCTGTCAGTGCAAATTTACCGTCCATGCCGGTTGTTGCTGCTTCGGTCGTATTTTTTATTGCAACAATAACACCGATAAGGGGTTCGTCTTTTTCATCTACGACTATACCGGTCAGCTCTACTAAAGATCCGGTATCTTGTGATTTTTGCGTGATTGAGAATGTGTTTCCATTGCGCTTGTAGGCGAGTGTTGTCGAAGACAGTATTTTATTGAGAAAGTCTTCTATTTTCATATCGGACGCTGATATTGTTATATTCTTGTCGTTTGGTAATATAACGTCCATATATGTAAACCGATAGATCGTGTTCTTTTCTACTTTGTCAAACACCGATTGCATACTCTCGTTTGTAACGGAGACAGTTACAGTGGTTTGCTGCTGAGCGAAGAGATTATTCGACAAAAGAATAATCAATGCTGATAGAAAAACTTTAAAGAACAGATTCTTTTTACTACTTTTGTGATAACAGATTTTTTCCGGATAACATGAATTGTCCATATTAATTTTGATTTGAAGGTTGATACTAATTGAATACATGCGGGTATTAACCTGGCGAAGGAACTGTGAGAGGTCAGAGTCTCACAGTTCCGATTTTTTAAGGGTATTCTTTTTCTTTCATTTTTCTTGATTTAATTATCGGTTAACAGTGAAATAAGTTATTATATCATTGATGTTTTTCATTCAAACCGGATCTGTACTTCATCTCCGTTTTTGGTATATGTGAAATTATAGTGTAATTGTAATATTTTCAGGACGCCGTCGATATAATCTTCTTTGAAGTTTCCGGTGAAAAGGTTTTTGTTATAATCGTCGCCCATCACCTGTATTTTAACGCCATACCTGCGCTCCAGCTTTTCTACTATGTCAGAGAATTGCACGGATCTGAATACTAATTCTCCGCGCAACCATGCCATTTCGAAGCGGGTCGAGGTTTTGAATACGGATAGAATATCGCGTTCTTTGTAGTAAGCGGCTTTTTCGTTTGGCGACAATATTATCGACTGCGGTTTTGCTCCTTTGGTCGTTAATTCTATGCTGCCTTCGACCAGGTATGTTTCTATGATCGACGCGCTGCTGTAAGCATTTACATTAAATTTTGTACCAAGCACCTTTATTTGTACGAGATCGGTATTCACAAAGAAAGGGATCTTTTCATTTTTGGACACATCCAGATAGGCTTCTCCGTTCAGGAATATTTCTCTTGCCTTGAGTCCGAAATCCGAAGGATAGGATATTGTAGTCGCAGCATTGAGGCAAACGGTTGTCCCGTCGGGCAATGTGATTTGGGCTTTTTCGCCACTTGCGACGTCGATGGAGGTAGAGTTGGCAATGAAATTATTAAGCTTTTTATTCTCGGCGTAATGATAAACACTCAGTCCGACAATGAGGGGGATTAATATTGCGGCGGCGGCTTTTCTTGTCCAGTACAACAGGTTGTGCGTTTTCTTTTGTTGTGGGATGATTCCCAATTTCTCGCTCAGATGATCGAAATCATTCTCCGGAGTTGTTTTGTCTTCAAATTTATTCCATATATCGGAGAGTATCCCGGTCAATTCATCATCCGACATCATTGACAGGTTTTGCCTGAGGTATTCGCGTTCTTCCACATTCAGTCTGCCATGAATGTGCGTATTTATTAATTCTTTGAGTTCTTTTCTCATTTCGATCTGCCTTTTGTTCGGGAACCGTTTTCTTCTTTCTATAAGTTATTACGAAACGGGGAAAAGAATCTACTATGAAATTGTGTGTTTTGTTTAATAAAAGAATAACATAAACAGGAAACAGGACAGACCCATTTCTTTTCTCAGGACTTTCATTGCGGAAGATAATATATTGTAGACCGTTTGTTCACTGATGTTTAGTCGTTTGGCTATTTCGGAGGAAGTCAATCCTTCTTCTTTGGATAATTCAAATATTTCCTGTTGCCGGGAGGTTAATTTTGTTTTTGCAGTATTCAGTTGTTGTTGAAAGTAATCGAAATCTATTTTCTGTTCGATATTGTCATTGCTGTCCGCACACAATTGGTCGCAGTATACCATATAATCTTCGAAAACCGGGCTGTTGGTTCGTTTCCGGAATTCGTCTATTATCTTATGTTTCGAGATTTTGAAGAGATAAGACTTAAACGACAACGACATGTCTATGTTTTCACGGTTTATCCACAGCTTGATAAAGGTCTCCTGCATAATATCTTCCGCCATGGATCTTGACCGGGTAATATTGAATATAAACCCATACAAGTTAGGTGAATATTCTTCATAAAGGATTTTGAAATCCGAGTAAGATCCCTTTACTAAGCCTTCTATGTGTTTCGTGACATCCACTCCGCTTTTTTTTCAGCGAAGGTATAAAATAATTCTCAAATATAATGCAAGCGTAAAAAAACGCTGTAAGCGTTTAAATTCCATTTGCCCGTCATTGCCTTTGTGCCGGACGGCACAAAAGCGGAAGCCGAACTTCTGCTTCGGAACTCCGGTTTTCTCCCTCATAAGTTAAAATTCCTGCATAATAAGTTAAAATTTCTCCCTCATAAGTTAAAATTCCTCCCTCATAAGTTAAACGTTCTCCCTCATAAGTTAAACGTTCTCCCTCATAAGTTAAACGTTCTGCTTCGGAAGTACAAATTTTAACTTATGAAGCAGAAAATCGACGTTCAGAAGTACAAATTTGTACTTCTGAGCATTAAATTCGATGCTAAAAGAGCCGGTTTCGATGCTCAACACATCAAAACCGGCTGTTTACACATCTAAGGCGGGGCTGTTTTGTAGAGACGCAGCGCGCTACGTCTCTACTTCGGTCATACCAACCTCATTCCCTCATTTCACTGAATTTATAATTCACAAAACAAGGATAAGTTACCGCAAATAATTAGTCAGCCAATCCTGCAATTTATCGAGGATTTCATCATTCATCACTGCATTTTCTTCGTTTGAGTATTCACCGATCATGCCCTTTTCTGCTTTCTGAAACAGGTGATTAACACCGTCTATCTCTACGATTGAAAAGTTATTCTTCTTGTTTTCATAAATGATGTTCATCAATCCGGCTATGTTTTCTTTTGCCGGAACCTGAAGATCTTTTCCTCCCCAGAATGTAATCGCAGGACAGGATACTTTGGCCAGATATGGCGCCGGATCGTATGATATAAAAGACCGCATCCACGGACTCAGAGCAGCTTGTGTAAAAACCTGAATCAACGCTTTTTTCTGCTCACCGGTAAAACCGGGCAAACTGTTTACATACAGGGATATTTTTTCCGAGGCTTTATCATTATCCGGTTCACTCTTGATTATGTTATAAATCCCGGATCTCATCTCGTAGTCGGTTTTTATGGACTCCTCTCCTACTCCCGCAGCTCTCGTCATCGCCGCAGCCTGGAGGCACAAAATACTATCGCCCGGAAGTGTCGCTCCGGCAAGCATGACAATGAAAGCAATGTCTTTGTTTTCTGCCGCCGCCATCGCTGCGACATCGGCCCCTTCGCTGTGTCCGGCAAGTCCTATCTTCGTGCTGTCGATCCCCGGATAAGTCTTCATAAACTCGTACGCAGCCAGAGCATCCGTCACAAAATCGTATGTAGTTGCGACTTTAATGTCTCCTTCGGATCCGGCAAATCCACGATCGTCAAAGCGAAGTACTGCAATTCCATTGGCCGACAAACGATCTGCAATCCGCAGAAACGGTTTTTGTCCGAAAAGCGTTTCATCCCTATCCTGAACCCCTGAACCGGTCAACAGAATGACGGCGGGACAGTTTGTCTTTCCATTCGGATAAGTAACCGTTCCGGCCAGAGTGATCCGGTCTTTTTGATTCTTGAATTTAACTTCGGCAGACGTATACTTCCCGACATTCGGGTCTTGAACTGCGGGAGTTCCTTTTTTTACTTCCGGCTGCTTTGTCAACTCCAAAGGAAATTCCATCCCCATCTGGGTAAATGTTCCTTTCATTGTAACACGATCCTCAACAATTCCTTTGTATTGGGCTTGCAGAGCCGGCATCTTTATTTCCACTTCATTACCGGACAAAGTCGTACTTTCCGTCGGAATCCCTTTTGCTCCCTGATCCGGACTGTCCATTTTCGTAACCAGGACTCCATTTTCTTCCGATATATTAAAAACAATGCTGTATGACTTGTTACTTTGAATGTTCAAGGAGCCGCGCCAGGAACCGACGACATCGTTTTCCTGTGCCTGGCAAAAACAATTCCCTAAAGTCAATAAAAATGTAAACAATACTATATTTCTTGTCATAACTCCTATAATTTATTATAAAAATCCGGCTGTTAAATGAATCAATATCTGGGCTAATATTTCGCTTATTATTAAGCCCATTGCAAACGACCAGCCACCCCTTTCGCCTTTGAGATTCGCGGAAACGGAATAAGCATTGTACAGTAGCACAATATACCATATAATGAGAGGAATGGAAAATAATCCCGCCCACAGAAACGAGCTTCTATTGGCTTCAATGACCTGGACAATGGAAGCTATTGTTTCTTCATCAACCAGGCTGATCCCTTTTGTGCATATCGTATGCAATCCGGGATTTAATCCCAACAAAGCGCCAAATACCAATGGGAATCTGGCCATTGCCAGGGTTCCCGCCATATCGACCGGTCGTACGGACGACGAGGAGAAAATTTTCGCTACGGGGTATAAAACAGCTACCAACGAGAACCAGGCGATCAACTCGAATAAAGCATGCACTCCGTATGGCAACCGCTCCGTTTCACAACCGTAGTGCATGTCCAATACCCCATCATAATTCGTATTCGTCAAATAACCCAAAACCGATAACATCAGCAGAACTCCGATTCCAACAAACAGAGATTCTTTCCCTGCTATGTATCTGAACGGCTTGAACAGATAACTCCAAATAGTTCCTTTCATTTTCATGGTTCACAATTTATCTTTTTAATAATATCATCCAGCAAATTCCGCACCGTAGGATAGCTCAAACTCAACTGTTTGGCCATGTCTTTCAGACTACCGCTACTCTTGACAAAGCGCAGGATAAAATCTTGTTCTTCCGTCGACAAACGAGCTAAAACGGGAAGGGGATACAATCCGGAAACTTCCGTCCCGCAACTCTCACAAACCAGACTCCTGACTTTCAAGACGGATTGACAACTTGGGCAATTACAAGGTAACATAATTTTATATTTGAATTTATTTCACAAAAATAGATTTAAAATAAATAATACGCAAGTATTTTTAAATAAAATTCAATTTATGTTTCATTTTATTCAAATTATTCACACAATACACCTTGGAACACAATAACAAAAAAGGGAGATATATGAGAAATTTAAATTGATCTGATTTATCTTTCCTGATCATTATGTTCCGAAAAATCAGAATATTTTGATTTTTCGGAACATAATTGTAATTTTGCAGAAACTAATTTCAATGAAAAGAAGAGTAAGTAAATCCCTCTTGGAGTGGAAAAACAGATGTTCCGATTCAAACGAATAGCAATCAAAATAGGAAGTAATGTACTGACCCGGAAAGACGGCGCCCTGGATCTGACCAGGATGTCCTCACTGGTAGATCAGATTGCCGAATTACATAAAAAAGGAATGGAAATCATCCTGGTTTCCTCCGGAGCCGTAGCCTCCGGGAAAGGTGAACTCAAGGCGAAAGGGAAATTGGATGATGTTTCTTCACGGCAATTATACTCGGCTGTGGGACAGGCAAAACTCATCAACCGCTATTACGATTTCTTCAAGGAACACGGAATTGCCTGCGGACAAGTCCTCACTACAAAAGAAAGCCTCGGAACCCGCCGGCATTACCTCAACCAAAAAAACTGCATGAGCGTAATGCTGGAAAACAGGGTCATCCCCATCATGAATGAAAATGACACGATCTCAGTCACCGAGTTAATGTTCACGGACAACGATGAACTTTCCGGCATGATTGCGGCAATGATGGATGTTGAAGCCCTGATCATCTTAAGCAATGTAAACGGGATATACAACGGCTCTCCGGATCACCCCGGATCAAAAATAATACCGGTTGTAGACCCTTCACAAAAAGATCTTTCCGACTGCATCCAAACGTCCCGGTCTTCATTCGGGAGAGGGGGCATGATCACCAAATACCGGATTGCCGTGAAAGTTGCCGATGAGGGAATTGAAGTGATTATCGCAAACGGGAAAAAAGACGATATCCTTCCCGAACTGGTGAAAAAAGACCCGACAGTCGATTGTACCCGCTTTTTGCCGACATCAAAAGGAATCTCCGGAGTGAAGAAATGGATCTCCCATTCCGACAGTTTCGCAAAAGGAGAAATATACATCAATCAAGGTGCAAAAGAAGCCCTGCTCGGAGAAAAAGCAAGTTCCTTACTGCCGGTCGGTATCACAAAAATAACCGGCGTTTTCGAAAAAGATGATATTGTGAAAATCCTTGATGAATCGGGATTGCAACTCGGCATCGGGAAAGTGGGATTCGACAGTTCCGGGACAGAAGAATTAATTGGCCGGAAAGGAAATAAACCCATCATACACTACGATTATTTATATCTGGAATAATCTGACAGTCCTTTGGAGCGGATAATTTTCATAACGCCCTCCCGATCCGAATAAACAAATATATAATCTAGCTCCGGCAGATCATCCGCTAACTTACAAGCCTCATCCAATCCCAAGGTCATAAATGCCGTGGCATAAGCATCGGCCGTCATGCAATCGCCGGCAATCACAGTAGCGCTCAACATCTCGTTCTCCGCCGGATAACCGGTACGGGGATCAATCGTATGAGCATACTTTTTACCATCCCTGATATAATAATTCCTGTAATTTCCCGAAGTCGCCATGGAACGATTACAGAGTTCAACAACCTCAAGACGCTCTTTCCTCAACCCGCTCCGGTCGTCATCCGGTCTGGTAATTTCAATTTTCCAACATACGCCGTTCGGATTTTGACCCTTTACCCGAACCTCCCCTCCTATTTCCACCATATAATCTTCGATTCCGTAAGAATCCAAAAGACCGGCTACCACATCACAGGAATAACCTTTGGCAATCGCAGACATATTCAGTATGACACGGGGATCTTCCTTAATGATCCGGTTATTCTCAAGACGTATCTTCCGATAACCGACAAACGATTTCAGGCTGTCCACCATCTGGGGAGTCACACTGTCGGACTCGTTGAATCCAAATCCCCATAAGTTGACGAGAGGTGCGCACGTGACATCAAAAGCGCCATCCGAAGCCTCCGACACTTCCTGTGCCTTGTCAAATACAGTGGCAAAATAACGATCAACCTCCACCGGCCGGTTATTATTGACCTTGTAAATAACAGACTCTTTGTTGAAGGGATTTAACGACAAATCAAAACTGTCCAGAACCGCCCGGATCTCATCTCCAAGCAGCTTATTGTGCCTGTATTTTATGTGAAAAGAGGTATGAAACACCTCTCCCTGAGAAAGATAATATTCCGGTGAATTCCTGCAGGATGAAACAGCAAATGTAACAAACAGGAAGAGAATAAGAAAGTTCAAGATTCGTTCCCTGCCTCCGTTCATTCCCATTCTATCGTTGCAGGCGGTTTGGAACTGATGTCATACACGACCCGGTTCACTCCTCTCACCTTGTTGATGATTTCATTGGATACCTTAGCAAGGAATTCATTCGGCAACCTGGCCCAATCAGCAGTCATTGCATCCGTAGAAGTGACGGCACGCAATGCAACTGCATTTTCATAAGTACGTTCATCCCCCATTACCCCTACCGACTGCACAGGTAAAAGAACGACGCCGGCCTGCCACACCTGATCATACAGATCCCATTGCTTCAAAGCATTGATGAAGATAGCATCGGCATCCTGCAAAATACGCACTTTTTCCGGAGTGATAGCTCCCAGGATACGGACGCCCAGACCCGGTCCCGGGAACGGATGGCGATTGATCAAATGAGTCATCATGCCCAATTCGCGACCAACCCGGCGTACTTCATCCTTAAACAATAAGCGCAGAGGTTCCACCAGTTTCAAATCCATCTTTTCAGGAAGCCCCCCCACATTATGATGCGATTTGATCACCGTTCCCGTTATGGAAAGCGATTCTATAATGTCAGGATAAATAGTCCCCTGTCCCAACCATTTCACGCCATCCAGTTTGTGCGCTTCCTCGTCGAAAACATCTATAAATCCCTTGCCAATAATTTTACGTTTCTTTTCCGGATCGGTAACACCATCCAAAGCCTTATAAAAGCGTTCCTTCGCATCAATACCGATCACATTCAGTCCAAGATGTTCATAATCTTTCAAAACAATCTCAAACTCGTTTTTACGTAACAAACCATGATCCACGAAAATACAGGTAAGATTCTTCCCTATGGCCTTGTTTAGCAATACCGCCGTCACCGAAGAATCGACGCCTCCCGACAAAGCAAGAATTACCTTATCATTCCCAAGCTGTTCCTTCATTTGTGCAACCGAGGTTTCAACGAACGAAGCCGGAGTCCAATCTTTCTGCTTCCCACAGATCGACAGGAAGTTATCAAGGATCGTCATGCCACATTCGGTATGAAACACCTCAGGATGGAATTGTACGCCCCACGTTTTCTCTCCATCAATCTTATAGGCGGCAGCCTTCACATCCGATGTTTCGGCAATAACCCCGAAATTTTCAGGAATAACAGTAATCGTATCCCCATGGGACATCCACACCTGGGATTTCTCTCTGACACCCTTCATCAAAAGATCATCTTTGCAAACCGAAGTAAGAACTGCCCGTCCATATTCGCGGGAATCTCCTTTTTCTACTTTTCCATTGGAACTGTAAGCCAGGTACTGAGCGCCATAACAAATTCCCAAAACCGGGAACTTGCCCCGGACAGCAGATAAATCGGGTTTGAAAGCCTCCGTATCATTTACCGAAAACGGGCTACCGGACAAAATAACTCCTTTTACATACGAATCATCTTCCGGAAATTTATTGTACGGAACAATCTCGCAATAAGTGTTTAATTCCCGGAGCCTGCGTCCGATCAACTGGGTGGTTTGAGAACCAAAATCAAGTATGACAATTTTTTCGTGCATGATAGTAAAATTTGCCTGCAAAATTAAGTATTTCATTTGAAAAAGAATTATTTTTGACGACATATTGGAGTCTAAACTCATTCCATACCGATTTCTCAACAATTAACTCATATAAAATGAAAAATCTATTACTTGTTTCACTGGCAATTGTGTGCTTCGTCTGCTGCAAAAACACAAAAGAAGAAACGGCAACATCCCCCCGGGAAGAAAACTGGATCCAATTATTCAATGGAAAAAATTTAGACGGATGGACCGTTAAAATCCGCGGTTATGAAGCCGGGAACAACTTCGGCAATACATTTCGCGTCGAAGACGGAGTATTGAAAGTGGCTTATGACGCTTACAACGACACTTTCAACAATCGCTTCGGACACATCTACACAAATCAGGAATATTCTCATTATAAATTACGGGTAGAATACAGATTTGTAGGCGAACAACTCTCCGACGGCGCAGGATGGGCCTACCGTAACAGCGGAGCAATGTTGCACGCACAAGCCCCGGAAACAGTCCATCTGGATCAGGATTTTCCGGCTTCCATCGAAGCCCAGTTCCTTGGAGGGAACGGCACGGACGACCGGCCAACCGGCAATGTATGTACACCCGGAACCGACATATTTATCGGAGGAGTCCCCTACGGACAGCATTGTGCAAATTCAACATCAAAAACGTATCCTGGCGACCAATGGGTAAGCATGGAAATGATCATACTGGGAGACAGTATCGGACATCACATCGTTGATGGAGATACCGTCATGACCTATACAAAAATGACTGTCGACGGTAAAGGACTGAACCCGGAAGCAAACGTCACTCCCGGCCCGTTGAAATCCGGCAGGATAGCCTTACAATCTGAAAGTCATCCGGTTGAATTCAGGAAAGTTGAATTATTAGACCTGTCAAAACGGGAATAACTCATGAATCATTCCTGTGAATATTCCAATTAAAATTCGATATTTTGATTTACCGATATACTACATTCATTCTTAAAACGTTAATACAAAAAACAAATTATATACAACATATGAAGAGTATCGTTTATTTTTGTGTGCTGCTGTGCTTTGCTGTATTGATAACAGCTTGCGCCTCAACCAAACCTTGCGGTTGTTAATTTCAGGCAAAAATTATACCTGATAATTATGTATTAAGGAATATTTTCTGTAATTTTGTGCCGCAAAAAGATTGGTTTTCATTACCCAAGCTGACAAATTATTTTCTAACAATAAAAATTTACAAAAAAATGATCAAAGTAGGTATTAACGGCTTTGGCCGTATTGGACGTTTGGTTTTCCGCGTTGCACAAACAAGAAACGATATTCAGGTAGTAGGGATCAATGACCTCATTGATGTCGAATATATGGCTTATATGTTGCGTTACGACACAGTTCATGGAAAATTCAACGGAACTGTAGACGTAAAAGACGGTAAATTGATTGTTAACGGGAAAGAAATCCGCGTCACAGCCGAAAGAAATCCTGCCGATTTGAAATGGAGTGCAGTCGGAGCTGAATATGTGGTTGAATCTACAGGTTTATTCCTTTCAAAAGACTCTGCCAAAGGTCACATCGATGCAGGCGCTAAATACGTTGTGATGACAGGTCCTTCCAAAGACGACACAAAAATGTTCGTTTGCGGCGTTAACGAAAAAACATACGTAAAAGGAGAACAATTTGTTTCCAACGCTTCCTGTACTACGAACTGCCTGGCTCCTATCGCTAAGGTTCTGAATGATAAATTCGGCATCGTTGAAGCGTTGATGACTACGGTTCACGCCACAACGAATACTCAAAAAACGGTAGACGCTCCTTCTGCAAAAGACTGGAGAGGCGGTCGCGCTGCAGCAGGCAACATCATTCCTTCTTCTACAGGCGCTGCTAAAGCCGTAGGTAAAGTTATTCCCGAATTGAACGGAAAACTTACAGGTATGTCACTCCGCGTTCCTACTCTGGACGTTTCTGTGGTCGACTTAACTGCTCGTTTAGCAAAAGAAACTACTTATGCTGAAATCTGTGAAACAATAAAAGAAGCTTCGGAAAACGAATTGAAAGGCATTTTAGGTTATACGGAAGACGCCGTTGTTTCAAGCGATTTCATCGGTGATGCACGTACCTCCATCTTTGATGCTAAAGCAGGTATCCAATTGAGCCCGACTTTCGTAAAAGTGGTTAGCTGGTACGATAACGAGTGGGGTTATTCCAACAAAGTTTTGGATCTGTTGGCTTATATGGCTAAGGTAAACGGATAATCTTCAAATATATCATCCGGTCAGGAGTTATACGAAGTTATAGGGAGTTATACGAAGTTATAGGGAGTTATACGAAGTTATAGGGAGTTATACGAAGTTATAGGGAGTTATAAGAAGTAACACGGAGTAACACAGAGTTTATTTCACGGAGGACACGGAGTTTTTAGGTTTTTAATAAACCATGTCACTCCTTGTTGCTCCCTATACCTCCATGTAACTCCCTATACCTCCATGTAACTCCCTATAACTCCCTACACCTTCCCTATACCTCCATGTAACTCCCTATAACTTCGTATTATTCCGTATTAAAATCTCGATAGCCGGGATGGCATGCAATATTTTTGTTAAAAACCCGTTTAGTGTAAAAATCAGGTTATGCTTTTATGCTAAAGAAAATCCTTTTCCCACTCTCGTTATTGGCTTTTTTGCTGCTATTTTCCTGTAAATCAGCAAAATTAAGCGATGCTGTCGCCAAACAGGAAAAAGGAGAATATTACGATGCCGCTCAAATCTACCGCAAAGTATACGGGAAGACATCTTCAAAAAAACGTTATTTACGAGGAGCCATCGCGTTCCAAATGGGAGAATGTTTCCGTGAGACAAACAACTCCCAACGGGCTCTTGGCGCTTATCAGAACTCCATACGATACGAATATCCCGACAGTATTTCAATATTACATTCAGCTCAAATGCTCCAACATCTGGGCAAATATACCGATGCGACAAAACGCTATCAGGAATTTTTAACACTAAATCCAAACTCCGTTTTAGCTCAAAATGGTATCGCGGGTTGTGAAGCGTCAATTGAATGGAACAAGAATCCGATTCGTTATGCCGTAAAGCGGATGGATAAACTGAATTCCCGCGAAGGGGAGTTTTCTCCGATGTTATCGGGAGACAAACACGATGAACTTTATTTTACATCTTCCAGGAAAGGGGCTACCGGAGACGAAAAAAGTGGAATAACCGGTCAGAAAAATAATGATCTCTTTCTGGTGAAACAAAATGAAAAAGGAGAATGGCTAAAACCGGAAGCCATAGAAAGCGAGTTGAACACTGAATTCGATGAAGGAACTCCTTCTTTTCCCGAGACGGGCTCCACGATGTACTATACTTTTTGCTCCGAAGATGAGGCAACACCCCGGACGGCAGAGATATATAAATCGTCCCGATCCGGCGCCAAGTGGGGGCCGGGCGAGAAAGTCGAGATATTCAAAGACAGTACGATAATGACGGCGCATCCGGCGGTAAGTCCTGATGAAATGTACCTTTATTTTGCATCGGACGCCCTCGGAGGTTATGGAGGAAAAGATATTTGGCGGATACCCGTAAGAGATATTGGCTCTTCCTATCCGGAAAACCTCGGCCCTGAAATCAACACTCCCGGAGATGAGACATTTCCGTATGTCAGGAACGATAATGTAATTTATTTTGCATCTAACGGACATCCCGGAATGGGAGGATTAGATCTTTTTAAAGCAGTATATAACTCTAAAACCGAAAAATGGAGGATTGAAAACATGAAATCGCCTATAAATAGTATGGGAGACGATTTTGGGATCACATTTGCCGGAGATGAAGAAAAAGGGTATTTCAGTAGTAACAGGAATGATGGAAAAGGACTTGATCATATTTATTCTTTTGAACTTCCCAAAATAACGGTAATGGTCGAAGGCTGGGTTTTAGACCGGGATGAAGAAATTATTTCCGGAGCAAGTGTGAGGATTGTCGGAAAAGACGGGACGAATGTCAGGCATCAGGCGAGAAATGATGGGACTTATTTTATGGAAGTCACTCCGGGAATGGAATATACCATGATGGGAAGCGCTCAGGGGCATTTGAATGAAAAACAATCTCTGGTTGTTTCCACGGAAGAAAAGAGTCAAATTTTTTATGTTGATTTCTACTTGCCTTCCATTTCAAAACCGGTGTTGATAGAAAATATTTTTTATGCTTTCAACAAGGCGACTCTTCGTCCGGAATCGAAAGAAGCTTTGGATGAACTGATCACCATGTTGAATGACAATCCCAATGTAACGATTGAATTATCGGCTCATACCGACCGGAAAGGATCTGAAAAATACAATCAGGATCTTTCCCAAAGGAGGGCTCAGTCGGTCGTTGATTATCTGATCAGAGGAGGTATTGATAAAGAACGCCTGACCGCCGTCGGGTATAGTAAGACAAAACCTCAGACCGTCAGCAAAAAGGTAGCGGAAAAATATGATTTTCTGCCGGAAGGACAACTGTTGAATGAAGAATTCATAGGCACATTAATGCCTGAGCAACAGGATATTGCAGATCAAATTAACCGACGGACAGAGTTTATGGTATTAAGCACGACCTACCGGTTGCAGTGATTTTCAAAACCCAATCCGGCCCGGATTTGTTTTTAGTCTTGGTTTTTAACAGAAAATACTTTACATTTGTAATCAGTCTTTAATACAGATAACCATGAAAGATAATTATTGTGTGATTATGGGCGGTGGAATAGGAAGCCGCTTCTGGCCTTTCAGTCGCGAAACAATGCCAAAACAATTTCTTGATTTCTTCGGAACCGGAAGGTCCCTTTTGCAACAAACTTTCGACCGTTTCAGTCAAATTATTCCTGTTGAAAATATTTTCATTGCGACGAATGAACTTTATAAAGATCCGGTAAAAAATCAATTACCGGAATTGAGAGATGAACAGATCCTGCTGGAACCCACACGAAGGAATACAGCGCCTTGTATTGCCTATGCATCCTACCGGATCCGGGCAATCAATCCCCGGGCGAACATTGTTGTAACGCCGGCCGACCACCTCATCCTGCAGGAGTATCACTTTTTAAAGAACATACAAACAGGATTAAATTTTGTCAGCAAATTCCCGTCATTACTGACTTTAGGAGTAAAACCCAGCCGTCCGGAAACCGGTTATGGATACATACAATCGGAAGATGTAGGAGATGACCGGATACAAAAAATAAAAGCGTTCACGGAAAAACCGAACTATGAGTTGGCGCGAATTTTTTATGAAAGCGGCGAATTTTACTGGAATTCGGGCGTTTTTATCTGGAACGTAAATTCCATTCTTGAAGCTTTTTCCCTGCATATTCCCGACATTACCACCCGGTTTAATAAAGGTTTGGGCGTGTTCAATACCGATAAAGAAAAAGCTTTCATCAATGAAGAATATCCGTCTTTGCAAAATGTTTCCATCGACTACGGCGTAATGGAAAAAGCAGACAATGTCTATATGCTCGTAGCCGATTTCGGATGGTCCGATTTAGGAACCTGGGGCTCATTATATGATCTCGCCGGGAAAGATGAAAATCATAATGCTACATTAAAATGTAAATCCGCTTTTTATGAAAGTAAAGATAACCTGGTATCTCTTGCGGGAGACAAACTCGCCGTGATACAAGGTTTGGAGGATTACATCATTGCAGAATCGGATAATATCCTGTTGATCTGTAAAAAATCGGAGGAACAGCGTATTAAACAATTTGTTACTGATGTCAATATGAAATATGGAGACGAATTCGCATAACTTTTTCTATTTATGATTGAAGATTTGAGAAGTATTATTCGCAGAGAAACGGATGCTATATTGAACATTCCGTTGACAGATGCTTATGAAACCGCCGTGAATATAATCGTGGAACAAGTGCATCATAGAAAAGGTAAATTGGTGACAAGCGGGATGGGAAAGGCCGGACAAATTGCCTCCAACATCGCAACGACATTCAGTTCAACCGGTACAAGCGCCTGCTTTCTACATCCCAGTGAGGCTCAGCATGGAGATTTGGGCATTCTTCGTGAAAACGACTTGATGTTATTGATTTCCAACTCGGGTAAAACCCGCGAAATCATTGAATTAATTGACCTGGCCAGGGTATTGATCCCGGATATTCGTTTCATTGTGATCACCAGCGACCCGGACAGTCCTCTAGCCAAAGGATCGGACGTTTGCCTGTTGACGGGAAACCCCAAAGAGGTTTGCGCCCTGGGATTAACTCCAACCACCTCTACTACCGTGATGACGGTTATCGGAGATCTTCTCGTTGTTGAGACGATGAAAAAAATCGATTTTAACATATCAGACTATGCCAAACGTCACCATGGTGGATATTTAGGGACTATATCCCGGCAACAATCTCAAAATACAGAACCTAAAAACCATTAGCATCTATGAGAAAAGTAATCGGCATAGGGGAAACAATTTACGACATTATTTTCAAAAACAACCAACCGTTCAAAGCTGCACCCGGAGGATCGACATTTAACTGCATGGTTTCGCTGGGGAGGTTGGGCGTCCCGGCTGTTTTCATCAGCGAAGCCGGGGATGATAAAATAGGAAATATCATCAAAAAATTCATGGAAGAAAACAGGCTTTCAACCGAGTTTGTCGATTTTTTCCGGGATGGAAGTTCTCCTGTCGCCCTTGCGTTCCTGGATGAAAAACAAGATGCCGAATATGCATTTTACCGCAACTTCCCGGAAAAACGGCTGGAAATTGACTTCCCGGTCATTCAAAACGACGATATTCTTGTTTTCGGCTCCTATTTTGCACTAAATCCCGTGCTGAGAGATAATGTGTCAGAACTGCTTAAAAGTGCGAATGACAAGGCTATAATTTACTATGACATCAATTTCAGGAAGGCTCATGCTCATGAACGGAACAGGTTGATGGCGGCTTTTCTCGAAAATTTTGAAAATTCAACAATAATTCGTTGTTCCGACGAAGATCTGGAAACATTGTATCCGGGAGAAAGTATCGAGTCTGTCTATGAAAACAGAATTTCATTTTACTGTAAAAATTTTATCGTAACGAAAGGACAAGATGGCGTGTACCTGAAAACGGCGTCTATTGAAAAAAACTATCCGGTAGAAGTTCTCGAACCGGTAAGCACAATCGGAGCCGGAGATAACTTCAATGCCGGAATTGTATACGGATTGATGAAATACGGATACAACAGAACGGATATTAACAATTTGAAGGAAGAAGATTGGGATCAACTTATTGCCCTTGGGATCGACTTCGCCGCCGAAGTCTGTATGTCCACAGACAATTATATTTCGGAAAAATAACCGATCATTTTGTCTTGAATCCCCTGCGGCACCAGGCTTCTATTACATTAACCACATAGTCATTCAGTTTTTCACATTCTGAAATAAAGTCCATATAATAAACGCCATCCTGGTAATCGTATTTCTGGAGATTCACGTCCTCTATATTTCGCATACGTAGCTGATTTCTTAACAGATTGATCTCCTTTTCAAGATTATACGTTTCCAAACCGTCATCCTCAACCGGATTTTGGATTTTCAGGACTTCAATCATCCGTAATAACGATTTATTGATAAAATCAAACATCATGTCTACATGCATATTCATCTCTTCCGTAAATACAGATTTCGCTTCATTCCGGCGTTTGATTGTTTTTGCAAGATTATATAAAGAATCGCCTACACTTTCAATCTCTGTAACTGCACGCATAATATCACGAATGACTTCCTTACTTCCGGAACTCAAACGACCTTCCGACACTTTATTGAGATAATTACCGATCTCAACTTCCATGCGGTCGCAGATGTTCTCATATTTCTCAATCCGGCTGTATATAGTGATAAAATCTTTTTCATTTTTCAGATCCAGATAATATAAATCACTCACCATCTGCAACATACGATGCGTTCGTTCTGCATAGACCACAACTTCCCTCTTTGCTTCAAGTACAGCAAATTCTGAAGTGGAAAGCATGCTTGAAGAGATAAATTTGAGTTGAAATTCTTCATCTGTCTTTTTGCTTTTAATGAGCTTGGTGCAAATTTTAACATACAGATTAGTAAACCAGACCATAATGCAAACATTCGATATATTGAACGTGGTGTGAAACAACGAAAGCCCGTAGGATACAGACGTCTGCTCAGTAACGAGACGTTCCCTCAAAGCAATCAATTGAGGATCCGTCAATGTTTCTTTTCCTGATATAAGAGAAATAGTCTCCGAATCAAGTCCATTCAGAAAACCGTAAATTGAATTTGGATCGCCGGGACCTATGTTTGTGACGACGGAAGCGATAAGCTTTATAAACGGATAGAATAAACAGAGCACCCAGATCACTCCGAAGACGTTAAACATTAAATGCGCTAAAGCAGCTCTGCGAGCCGAGACATTTGCCGAAAGCGCTGCCAGGTTGGCCGTTACCGTTGTTCCTATGTTTTCTCCGAGAACCATTGCCACCGCTATTTCAAAAGATATCCAGCCCTGACTGCACATGACCAGGGTAATTGCAACCGTTGCACTGGAGGACTGTACGATAACAGTTAAAATTGTACCGACTAAAAGGAAAAGCAAAATTGATGCAAATCCCATGTTCGTGTATTCCTGCAGAAATGCCAATATCTGAGGATTGCTTTGTAAGTCCGGAACACTCATTTTCAGAAAATCCAGTCCCATAAACAACAATGCAAATCCAATTATAAATTCTCCGAAAGATTTACTTTTACTTTTTGAAGAAAAAATAAACGGTAAAGCTAATCCAACGAGAGGCAAAGCAAATAAACTGATTTCGACTTTAAATCCGAAAAGCGATATGATCCATGCCGTAACTGTAGTTCCGACATTCGCACCCATGATCACACTGATGGACTGAGCCAAAGACAACAAGCCCGCATTTACAAAACTGACGACCATCACCGTAGTTGCGGAAGAAGATTGTATCAACGCCGTGATTAAAACTCCGGTGAAAACTCCGGTGAAACGATTGGTAGTCATCGCCGACAAAATGTTCCTCAACTTGTCTCCGGCTGCTTTTTGTAGACCTTCGCTCATAATCTTCATTCCATACAGGAAAATACCTAAAGCGCCTATGAGCTTCAAAAAATCAAAAAAAGAATATTCCATCCTGAAAAAGGGTGTATTATAAAAGCGTTTAATTTTCGTCCACAAAAATAAACGTTTTTTTTAAAAAATCACATACGAAATATACAAAATGCTGTATATTTGTGACTTTAAAATATTAACAAATAAATAATGGGTACTGAAACAGCTTACTATAATTTAACAATCGATCAGGTAGCTGAAAAATTACAAACTTCACTTGAGAATGGATTGAGTACGGAAGAGGCCAAAAAAAGACTCGAAATTCATGGCTATAATGAATTTGAAAAAAAGAAAAAGAGAGGAATTCTCTACAAATTCATACAGCAGTTCAAAAGTTTCATGATCATTGTACTTCTCGCAGCTGCAATCATTTCCGGGGTTGTCGGATGTTTACGTGGAGAAGGATTTACGGATGCCCTCATCATTTTATTCATTGTAATTTTAAATGCTCTTATCGGTACGATACAGGAAGCGAAAGCGGAACAATCACTGGAAGCTCTTGAAAAAATGTCGGCTCCACAGTGTAAAGTCATTCGCGACGGACAAGTGGAAGTCATAGAATCCAGGGAACTGGCACCGGGGGATCTGGTTGTACTGGATACGGGAGACGCTATCCCGGCGGATCTTCGCCTTACCGAAACCGTCAATCTAAAAATTCAGGATGCCGCACTAACGGGAGAATCTATCCCTGAAGAAAAATTCACCGAAGTCATTGAACAGGAAAATACTCCTCTCGGAGACCGGGATAATCTTGGATTTTCTTCAAGTACAGTCACTTACGGAAGAGGAAAAGGCATTGTCATTGAAACAGGGATGAAAACAGAGGTTGGAAAAATAGCAGCTATGATCCAATCGGTACCAGAAACAAAGACGCCTTTACAGGAAAAACTGGATAAACTCGGGAAATTTCTGGGTATCGGTGCCTTGGTTATCTGTATCTTTTTATTTATTGTTGGCGTTCTGTACGGAAAAAATATCACGGAAATGTTCATGACTGCTGTTAGTCTGGCTGCGGCAGCTATTCCTGAAGGATTGCCGGCCGTATCTACAATTGTTTTAGCAGTCGGAGTACAACGTCTGGTTAAGAAAAATGCCATCGTAAGGACTCTCCCGGCCGTCGAAACTCTCGGAAGTACAACCGTCATCTGTTCTGATAAAACAGGAACTCTGACCCAAAATCGCATGACTGTCGTAAAAATTTATGTCGATGGTCATACTTTAGGCGTTTCTGAAGAAATCCGGGAAAAGGATCCGGGGATCGATGCATTATTAAAAACATTAATTCTGGCAAACGATGCGAAATTAAGGATTGATGACGGAGAGTGGAAAACGACAGGAGATCCTACTGAAACCGCATTGTTGGATTTAGGCGTCAGATTCCGGCTGATAAAAAATGATCTGGAAAACGAATTTCCACGAATAGCTGAAATACCGTTCGATTCCGAACGAAAAATGATGACTACGATCAACAAAAATGAATCCGGAAATTTAACAATTCATACCAAAGGTGGATTAGACGAGATTTTAAGCTGTTGTGATCATGTTCTCGTGGACGGACAAGTGAAAACTTTAACTGAAGACGCCAAAACACAAATTCGTGAAGCCAACGTGGAAATGGCCGGAAAAGCCCTCCGAGTACTGGCTGCCGCCACAAAAGACATTTCAGCATTACCCGAAAAAATAGAACCCTCAACAATTGAAACCGGTTTCATTTTCATCGGAATGGCGGGAATGATCGATCCTCCGCGCGGAGAAGTAAAAGACGCCGTGGAAAAATGCCGCACAGCAGGAATCAAGCCCGTAATGATCACCGGAGACCATAAGATAACAGCTCAGGCTATTGCTTTGGATCTTGGGATCATGTATCCGGGCGAAGAAAGCCTGACCGGAGCTGATGTGGAGAAAATGACGGACGACGAATTACTGAAAAATGTCCACTCGGTAGCAGTTTATGCACGTGTATCTCCCGAACACAAAGTTCGCATTGTAAACGCTTTTCAACGTTCGGGAAACATCGTTGCCATGACCGGAGATGGAGTGAATGATGCTCCTGCGCTAAAACTGGCGGATATCGGCTGTGCCATGGGTATTACCGGAACAGATGTATCGAAAGAAGCTGCGGATGTTGTCCTGACCGACGACAACTTCGCAACCATAGTGACAGCTGTGGAAGAAGGACGACGCATTTACAATAACATTCTGAAAGCCATCCAATTTATGTTATCTACCAATATCGGAGAAATTGTCGTACTGTTCATAGCCGTACCGGCCAACTGGATCTCACCATTATTACCGATACATATACTCTGGATCAATCTGGTTACCGACAGTTTGCCCGCTCTTTCTTTAAGCGTCGATCCGGCAGATGCGGATATCATGCAACAAAAACCGGTGGATTCCGGGCAAGGGATCATGAATAAAGCATTTGCAACCCGTATTTTCCTGCAAGGGACTATGATCGGACTGTTATCACTGACGGCATACATTATTGGAATGTATACATCAAACGATGTTCAAGGACTTGGATTTGTGGATTTCATGAAGCGAATGTCGTCTTTTCCGAATGTCGTCACCGCACAAACGATGACATTTGCAGTCCTGGCGCTTTCTCAGATAACTCATGTTTTCAATGTCCGTTCAACATACCACTCCGCTTTCAAAGGATTTTTCTCCAATAAATTATTACTTGGAGCCATTTTCCCGGTAGTTGCTCTTATGCTGATCGTTCTCGAAGTTCCTGCCCTCCATGGCCTGTTCAAGATTACCGGATTAACGGGAGAACAATGGATGTGGGTCACAGGATTATCATTTGCACCTCTTTTGATCATGGAAACAGTTAAAGGTCTCGAACGTTTATTAAACAAAAACAAATCATAAAATATACGTATGAACTCAAAATATTTTCTTTCGGCATTGATTTTTATCGGTCTTTATTCCTGCGTGGGAAGTCCAATTGACGAAAATAGTTCCAAATATTACCGGAAAAGTTGGGGAACAGTCTATTTCACAGACAAATCGGCCGGAACCACGGGTATCGGAAATAAGATCAAAGGAGCGGATGCGAAAACGTTTCTTCCGCTGGCTGAATTTGTAGCAAAAGATAAAAAAATGGTCTACTACAAGGATATTCCTCAGCCGCACATTGACAGGGAAAGTTTTCAGG
Source organism: Dysgonamonadaceae bacterium (assembly GCA_031267385.1). GTDB lineage: Bacteria > Bacteroidota > Bacteroidia > Bacteroidales > Azobacteroidaceae > BNXB01. The sequence continues at coordinate 42,723 of JAIRZF010000221.1, forward strand.
TTAAAGAAGATGGAACCATGAGGGACAAAGACCACGTCTATTTTCCTTCATTGGAAGATAAAAATTATACCTTAAGAATTTTGTACAATGTTGATTTAGAGACTTATGGTAGCTATAAAGGTCACTTCGGATGGGGATATGACAAAAATCATGTCTATCAAAGTTACAGTAAACCCGTTGAAGCAGATCCGGCTTCTTTCATGTTTTTGTCAAACAATTTCATGAAAGATAAAGACTTTCTCTATACATCCTATTTCGGGAATATGAAGAAATTGCAACTAAAAACGGATAGTCTGGTCAGTCTGGGTGAAACGTATGTCCGGGACAATGATCGTGTGTATTATTTTGACCTGAAAAAGACGAATGAATTTCAATCCATCCCGTTTCATTCGGTTGAAAACATGACTATTCCGACCGATCCATTCATCATTATTGACGGCAAAATATATGATAATGGACATTTATTGAACGAAGGAGATGCCGACGCCGCCACATTCAGAATTTTGGACGGGTATTTCAGTCGTGATACCAGCCATATTTTCTACTCGGGAAAAGCAATTCCTGCGGATGCAAAAAGTTTTGAACTTTTACAGGAAGGATTCGCCAAAGACCAACAATCTGCATATTTTCTAGGCCATCTGCTTCAGAATGTGGATGTCAAATCGTTTAAAATCGTAAATTCCCTCTATTTTTCAGATAAAAATCACGTTTATTTTATACATTCCATACCCCGGGGAAAAGGTGATTTTTTTGTTATTGTCGATGGAGCCGATCCGGAAACATTCTATCATGATCCGGGAAAAGATGAACTTTATGGAGCAGATGATAAAAATGAATTTTATAACGGAGGCTTGATCATCAAACCTGTGTAAACATCCATACATGAGTACGTTATCCAATAAAATTAACGTTTGTTAATATTATTTCAGCTTTATTAAATCTTCTTGGACTGGTGTTTGTTGTAGTGTAGTGAAACATATATAACATCATTACATACCAGCATGGGAAAGTTTGTTATTGCCAAGAGTAAAACCGGCGAATTCCAATTTAATTTAAAAGCGGGAAATGGACTTATAATTTTGACAAGTGAACGGTTTTCAACCAAAAATGCATGCCTCAACGGTATTGAATCAGTAAGACGAAATTCGATGGATGGAACAAATTTTGAGAAACAAACTTCTCCCAACGGTGAATTCTACTTTAACTTAAGAGCTGCAAATGGTCAGATAATAGGATCGAGTTTGATGTACGAATCGGAACGGTCTGTAAAGAATGGTATTATATCCGTAGAAATGAACGCTCCGGATGCAGATATTGAAGAATTATAAAAGTAGGCGTTTTTATTTTAAAAAAATTTATACCTAATTTTACGGCCGTAATATATCTTGTTATGGTAAACATTCAAATACAAAATACGGCTGCGATTCACGATGCAGCGCGTGAATTCATTCCTTTTATAAAAGAGAATACGGTTTTCGCATTTAATGGAAAAATGGGAGCGGGAAAAACGACTTTCATTAAAGCAATATGTGAAGAACTGGGAGTTTCGGATGTTATAAATAGTCCGACCTTTGCTATTATCAATGAATACAGATCGGATACTACCGCCGAATTGATCTATCATTTCGATTTTTACCGTGTCAATAATATACGTGAAGCGTACAATATCGGAATAGAAGATTATTTCGAAAGTGGAGCGCTCTGTTTTATCGAGTGGCCTGAAAAAATCGAAAAACTCCTGCCTGAAAATACTGTTTTTGTAACTATTGAAGAACAGGAAAACGGTTCGAGAACAGTTACGTTCAATGATATTTGACGCAATATCGGCTTCCTTTTTATAAGACGCTTCTTTACGAATCTGCATTTGTCTTAAGACAATTTCCATAGCATAAAATACGATAGTATACATGTAATTTTTTGTCATATATGCTTTTTGAAAAATAAGAATGCATAATATAACAATAATGAGCAATTTACATTAATTTCAATATACACAAAAAAATATGAAATAAACATCATTTATTCAAAACTTAATATTACATTTGTACAGTTGTTTAAGATGATATCTAACCCTTTTAACAAAACCATGAAAAATTTTGTGATATTTTTTTAACATGGATTAATTATTAATACGTCCATTTGAATTGATTTTGATTAAATAGTGTATTGACGTTAAGTATTAACTTCAATCATGAACCCGTTCTCTTGCG